>JBDSEP010000163.1:0-11565 GCA_039919985.1 Tepidiformaceae bacterium
CTGGCTCTCGGCAACGGGACGCGGTGGCGCAGCGGACTTTGTGGAGCAGGTGGACTTTCAGGAGACCGCACATTACGTCGAAATCGTGCTGCAGCATTACGCGCACTACTTGCGAGCGTACGCAGAGTAATGAGTTGGCGCCAAGGGGTGGTCTAGTGTTATGGTCACTCCTCACGCCTGAACACATTCAAGGAGACACGCTGTGTCTACGAAGCGCACCTACCAGCCGCACAAGATTCCCCGCGCCCGCAACCACGGGTTTATGAAGCGCATGAGTACGCGAGCCGGGCGTCTGGTCCTCAAGACTCGCCGCCTGCGCGGCCGCAAGCGACTCACCGTAGTCAAGAACTAGGTCGTGGAGCGAGCTCGGCGGCTCCGCAAGGGGACTGAGTTCGATACGGCGTTTTCGAAGGGGACTGTCATTGGCAGTTCCCTTTTGGCTGTGCGTTATGTCGCGAACGGATCTGGCGTCACGCGCTGGGGCTTCGCTGTCGGCAAGCGATTGGCCAAGCGAGCGGTGGTGCGCAACCGCTTGAAGCGTCGCATCCGGGAAGTTGCCCGGCGGCTGGACGTTGCTCCAGGCTACGACTTCGTTGTCGTAGCGCGTCCTGCGCTGCTGGTAGCCGAGCGATCAGCCATCGAACCAGGGCTGCGGCGGGTGCTGGACCGTGCCGGGCTCCTGGGTGCGCCGCGATGAAGGCAGTCCTTCTTGCCCTCATTCGTACGTACCAGTCGACGCTGTCGGGGGTCCTCCCCCCGGTATGCCGCTTCCAACCGACCTGCTCCGCGTACGCCTACCAGGCCGTGGAGCGTCACGGAGCGACACGCGGGACGTGGCTCGCAATGCGACGCCTCGGGCGGTGTCGGCCCGGTGGCGGTTCTGGCTTTGATCCGGTCCCGTAGGTCGATTCAGCAGCTATTGCAACGGGGCACCACGACGGACTTCGGGACTGCCGCCGGGGCGAATGGCTGCGACCTCTTGGTTCGCGGCTGGGTTGCGTCGAGACGAGGCGTCGTTCCTCGGAGTTTGAGGGGGATTCAACCGCCGATGGACTTGGGTTGACGGGCATAGCAGCGCGAACACGCACGGTGCGGTTGTCGCGCGTTTCGCGTTTCGCGCCTGACGAGTTCGAGGGATGTGTCTCAATTCACTGCGGCAGGTTAATCCTCGGCGGCGCTCCGCCGTGTTTCACGTGAAACAATTCACGGACATTCAGCCACGAAGCCGGCGGTCGCGAGACCAAAGGGCAACGGCCTTGGGTGGAGACTGTTGGCCTCGGGCAGTTGGTGGGTACGAGTCGAACGCCCTCCTCTGGCCAGATGGGACTGCTGAAAGTAGGTTGAACCGCCACGAGCCGAGTACGTGTATCGTATGGTCTTCTGCGGCGACACCACGTTGTCTGTGGCGTGCGGCGCGCGCCTCGAACGCTCACTGGCTCTGTGTGTTCGCGGTTCTGGCGATGCTGGTCGAGCGAGAGTTGTTTCACGTGAAACATGTGGCCTCGAGATTGTCTCGGGATAGTGTGGCGGTGTGCCCAATGACTGTTGATGCAGCGGCACCGGGCCCACCGCATGCGATCGCTGAACCAGCTTCGGATCACGGCCTTGCGGGTGTTTCACGTGAAACATAGAACATACGTTCGCGTTTCACGTGAAACAGGACAGGTAGTTCCCCGACCCGTGCTCCATCCACGCTCACCTACCCCCTACCAGAGCCGCTGCTACCATACCCATGTGAAGTTCCCCCGCACACTCGCGGCACTCCCCCTCCTCGCCGTTGTCGCACTCCTCTTCGCTGGCTGCGTGAGCGTTGAAAACCCCCAGGGTTGGGGTTCGCCTACCTTCACCCCAAACGCGGTCTACTACCAGGAGTCCAGGGACCACCTCTCCGGGGCCTCACTCGCTAACGACGGCGCGGCTTCCCGCTCCTGGCTCTTCCCCGATAAGAACAATGCCCAGGATAAGGAGCTCAAACTTAAGGCTATCTACGGCGCGCCGGTCGTTGAAGGCGAGTCCGTCTACTTCTCCAGCTTCACGGGCGGCGTTTTCGCGCTGAATAAGGAGACTGGGCGCCCCAACTGGCGCGTAAGCACAGGATTCTCCGGTGATATCGTCGGCGGAGTCGCCGTCGGCGGCGGCAAGGTGGCCTTCGGCACCACAGACGGCGACCTTCATCTCGTCGACGCGAAGGACGGCAAGCCCTCACTCGGCTGGCCTAAGAATGGCGTTAGCTTCGGTAAGGGAGTCTGGGCCGCGCCCGTCATCGCAGGAGACGTCGTTTACGTCGCCTCTATGGATGGCACCGTGGAAGCTCTCAAGCTGGCCGACGGCTCGCGCATCTGGGCCAGGCCGTTCAGCGCTACGGGGGCAATCCCCGAGATTCGCATCCTCGATGACGCCCACCTCTTCGTCCCGAGCTTGAATAAGCACGTCTATATCGTGAAGCGCGCCGATGGCAGCGTTGCCCAGGACTTCCGCGCGGCGGACTGGGTTTGGGGCGGGGCGGCCTTCAAGGACAACACCGCCTACTTTGGGGACTTCTCGGGTCACGTCTACGCACTGGACATAACCACTGGCAAGGACCGCTGGCCCTCCATTTCCCTCGGAGACGACCGGGTGAAGGCCGCGCCGCAGATCGTCGACGATGTGGTGGTCTTTGCAGACCGCCAGCCCACCATTCACTTTCTCAGCGCGAAGGACGGCGCCCGCCTCGGCATAGCCTTCCCGGTCGTTAAGGCGGGCACTATTCGCGCAGACGGGACAACCCTGCAAGATGGCTCTGTGGTGTTCCTCACGACTAGCGGGCGCATGTTCAAGGCGGACCCTAGGACGCAGACGGTCTCGGAGCTAAGCGTGAACGGGGCGGGCAAATGATCGGCGATATTTTCACCCTCATTCTGCTCAACCCGATGATCAACTTCCTGGTCATCCTCAACAACGTGCTCTTCGGAAGTTTCGGGCTGGCGATCATCGCCTTCACGATCATTATCCGCCTGGTGACCTTCCCGCTGACGTTGCGCCAGCTTCACTCCACCCGGTCGATGCAGGGCATCCAGCCGCGCATCCAGGAGATCAACAAGAAGTTCTCCGATCCGAAGCGTCGGCAGGAAGAGATCATGAAGGTCTACCGGGAGGCCGGAGTAAACCCGCTCGGCTGTCTTGGGCCGATGGTCCTCCAGTTCCCGGTGCTCATCGCCTTGTACAGCGCGGTCAGGCTCGCGCTGGCCACTTCCCCGGAGTCCCTCGAACGGCTTTCGGGGCATCTCTACTCGTGGAGCTTCATTCAGCACGGTGTACCGCTGCAGGAGCACTTCATCGGGATGGATCTGCGGGCGAACGGCGGCTCCGGTATCGGCATCGTGATGGTCGTGCTCGTGGGCCTGACTACCTGGGCGCAGACCAAGACGACGGTCACCGTCGCGGCGGACGATAAGGCCAGGGCGCAGCAGCAGATGATGGCATACATGATGCCGCTGATGTTCGCGTTCTTCGCCTTGAGCTTCCCCATCGGCGTTGCCGTCTACTGGGTCGTGAACTCGATTGTCGGTATCGCGTTCAACATCCTGACCTACGGATTCCCACTCCTGAAGATCGAACCGGTCTTCAAGGCCCGTGTGCCCGCACCACGCACGCCGGCCATCCCTTCCGCGGCTTCAGCCGGGCCCAGCGCGGCTGCCGTGGATGTTCAAACTGCTCGTGAATTGAGGACTGCCAATGGACTCGGCCGAAGCAAGCGGCAAAACCGTAGAAGACGCCCTTAACAGGGCGCTCGCACAGATCGGGGCAACCCGGGACGACGTCAACAACGAACGCGTGAGCTTCGAAGTGCTCGATGAGGGCCGCAAGGGCGGACTCTTCGGACGCGGAGGGAAGGACGCCACCGTGCGGGCCACTCGAGTGGCCGGAGGCGCGGCCCAGGCGCGCCCTCAGCCCGTACGAGAGGAGCGCGGCCCACGCCCCGAAGGTCAGCGCGACCGAGGCGGGCGGGGACGCGGCGGCGATGCCCCGCGCGGCGAAGGCGGCCAACGCGAGGGCAACCGCTCCGAAGGCGGCCAGCGAGACACCAATCGCGGCGATTCTTCGCGCGGCGGTACCGGCGCCGGCGCTAGCTCTCGAGGCGGGCGCAATGGTGGCGGTGGCGGTGGCGGGTCTCGCGGGCCTTCCCAGACTCGCACTGGCTTCGAACAGGCCGTCCCCAAGCTTACCGACGCGGACTTCACCCGTCCCAAGGAGGGCAGCGCCCCGGATGCACCCGCCCCATCTGGCGATACCGGCGGACGCGGCGGACGCAGCCCACGTCCAGATGCCGGCTCTCGTCCTGAGCGGGCACCCCGCGGAGAGCGTCCGGAGCGCGGTGATCGCCCAGAGAGGAGCGAACGCCCCGAACGTGGCGACCGCCCGGAGCGCGGCGAAAGACGCCATCGCGACGATGAACCGCGAGTGGAGCCGGATATCAATGCACCCGCCGTTGACTTCGCCGCCGAAACCGTGGACGACCTGCTGCGCATCCTCGATATCCCCTCTGAGCTCTCGATTCGCGAGCCGTTGACTGCCGGCGACGGTCTCGGCAGCACGCTCGCCGTGATCGACATCAAGGGCGAAGACCTTGGACTGCTGATCGGTCGACGCGGAGACACGCTGCTTTCGCTGCAATACCTCGTCAACCTGATGGTGGGACGAAAGTTCCCCGGCCAGGGCGGCGTCACCATCGACGTGGAGCACTACCGGCACCGCAACGAGGAGCGCATCATCTCGCTCGCCAAGCGGATGGCCGATAGGGTGCGCGAGACCGGCTCGCCGATTACCCTCGAACCGATGTCCGCCTCCGAACGACGGCTCGTTCATATGACCTTCGCCGATGACCCGGCGTTGGAGACAAACAGCATTGGCGACGGCGACAACCGCAAGGTGGTCATCAGCGCCCGAAGATAGCCCGGAGGAAGCGTCACGCACGTAGTCGTTGCAGGGAACGTGGTCGAAGACCGGGCGCCAGATGGCGGTTGGGTACCGGGCGGCCCCTCCCTGTATGCTGCGCGCATGGCCCATGCCCTCGGCGCACGCGTAACGCTGCTGACCACGCTCACCGCCACCTTCGATGCCGCGTCGCTCGAAGGCCTGGCCGTCCCCCGCTTCCCCGTCAACTCCCTCCCACGCTATGCGAACGCCTACGACGGGGCGGGGAACCGCGCCCAACTGTTGCTCAGCCCGGGAGAAGCGCTGGAACTCACCGACATCCACTTCGAGATCATGCCGGACCTGTTGATCATCGCACCGGCCTACCACGAATTGACCGTGCCGCCGGCAATCCCCGCGCGCTTCACGGCGATGGACCTCCAGGGGCCGCTGCGCACCGTGGAGGGGGAGACCGTTCGCTCCCACCCACAGCCCCGAACGGTCGTCGATCAGTTCGTACGCGAAGGCGATTACGTGTTCTTCAGCGAAGAGGACGCCCCGGACGCAGAGGGCCTCGCACGCTACGCCGCCAACCGCGGCGCAACGGTCCTGCTCACGCGTGGCTACAGAGGGGCTACCGTGATCTCTGAGGGCCACGAGAGACACCTAGAGGCGCTTTTGGCCGATTCCGTAGACCCCACCGGCGCTGGCGATTACTTCGCCACGGCCGTCATGGTGCGCCTCGCCGAAACGAATGACCTCGCCCAGGCGTGTGCCTTCGCGCTCGCCGCCGGGGCGCTCAGCGTCGCTGCCGTGGGCCTCGCCGGCGTCCCCACCCGCGAACAGCTCGAACATCGCCTCGCGCGGGAGGCCGCTTGATGGCCGCACGCGTCGTCACTCTCGTGAACCAGAAGGGCGGCGTGGGCAAGACCACCACCGCCGTCTCGCTCGCCGCCGCCCTGGGGCGGCGTGGCGAAAAAGTTCTCCTCATCGACCTGGACCCACAGGCGAACGCGACGAGTGCCCTCGGCGTGGACGGCACGGGCCTCCGGGGCATCTACGACGCCCTGCTCGATGATGTCGCCATCGAAGATTGCATCCTCCGCGTGGAGGAGGAGAAGCTCGACCTCGTGCCTTCGAGTCGCGAACTCTCCGGCGCCGAGGTGGAGCTCGTCCCCCAGATGGCGCGCGAACGTCGCCTGACGAGCGCGGTGGTGCCGATTCGTGATCGTTACGACTGGGTGCTGGTGGATTGCCCGCCTTCGCTTGGCCTGCTCACCATCAACGCCCTGACCGCCAGCGACAGTGTGATCATCCCAGTGCAGTGCGAGTACATGGCGCTCGAAGGGCTGAGCCGGCTGGTGGAGACGCTCGACCTGGTGCGCCGCAACCTGAATCCCGGCCTCACGCTGCTCGGCGTGCTGCTCACGATGTTCGACAAGCGGACGCGCCTCTCGCAGCAGGTGGTGGACGAAGTCCGCGGCCACTTCGCCGAGACCTTCGACACGGTGATCCCGCGTTCGGTGCGCTTGAGCGAGGCGCCGAGCCACGGCCACTCCATCTTTCTCTACGACGGCGGTGGACGTTCGGCCGCCGCCTACGATTCCCTCGCCGCCGAACTGCTAGCCCGCGTAGGAGTAGCCGTATGACGCAACCGAAACGAGGCCTCGGCCGGGGGCTGGATGCCCTCTTTGGTAGCCCCGCAACGTTGGAGCCAGAGCTCAAACCGGAGCCTGAAGAGCGTACTCCTGAACCGGTAGCCACCACGCAGCCACCGCCGGAAGTGTCGTCCCCGCTGCCCGATCCGCAGCCGGAAGCTGAGGTTGCCCCCCCATCACCGGTCGCTCGTCGCGGTGCCCCCGATCAGCTCGATATCGACCTGATCTCCCCAAACCCGGAACAGCCGCGCACCCACTTCGAACCCGAAAAGCTGCGTGAACTGGCGGACTCGATTCGCGAGCACGGTGTCATCCAGCCGCTCATCGTCACCCGCGACGCGGATGGCGGCTACCGCCTGATCGCCGGCGAACGTCGACTGCAGGCTGCGCGCCTCTCGGGCCTCGAAACCGTCCCCGTGGTCATTCGCGAGGCGACTGACGCGCAGATGCTGGAACTGGCGCTCATCGAGAACATCCAGCGGGCGGACCTGAACGCGGTTGAAGAGGCGATGGCCTACCGCCGCCTGATCGAGGAGTACGGGCTGACGCAGGAGGAGGCGGCGAAGAAGGTTGGCAAGAGCCGCACCGCGGTAGCCAACTCCATGCGACTCCTGCAGCTCGAGGGCGAAATCCGGCGCAGCCTGGTCTCCGGAGAGATCACCGAAGGGCACGCCCGTGCGCTCCTCGGGCTTCCGGAGGGTCGCGGTCGCGTCGGTGCCTGGCGAGACGTGGTGAAGAAGAAGCTCAGTGTCCGAGACACCGAGGGGTTCGTCCGGCGCACGTTGGCTGGCGTACCGGCCACGAGCAACACAGCGGGTGCGCAGACCGCCCGGCGTGACGCCGGTATCTCCGATATCGAGGGACGCCTGAGGCGCGCGCTGAGTACGCGCGTAACGGTTCAACCCCAGAAGCAGGGCGCGAAGATCGTCATCGAGTGTTACAGCCAGGAAGAGTTCCGCGGCGTGGTCGATGCCATCCTCGGGGACTACTGATGAGCATCGCCGACCGCCTGAAAGAACTCGGGATCAGCATCCCTCCGCCAGCGCCTCCTGCGGCGGGCGGTCTCTATGCGCCGTGTGTGCAGACGGGATCGCTGCTCTTCGTCTCCGGCCAGATCCCGCGCGGCCCGGAAGCTCGCGGCAAGTTGGGCGCCGAGGTCACGGTCGAGCAGGGGCAGACGCTGGCGCGGGAGTGCGCGCTCAACGCCCTGGGCATCGTCCAGGCACACCTCGGCTCTCTTGAGCGCGTCGCCCAGACCGTGCGTGTGGCCGGCTACGTGGCCGGCACTGAAGGTTTTACGGACCACCCGCGCGTCATCAACGGCGCGTCGCAGCTCCTCATCGACGTCCTCGGCGAAAAGGGCCGCTCGGCGCGCATCGCGATCGGCGTCGCCGAACTGCCCCTCGGAGTCCCGGTGGAAGTAGAATTCCTCTTCGAAGTAGTGTGACACGGACGGCGGACGGCGGGCGGCCGTCGGTTGTCGGTCCATCAGCCGGCCGAAAAGGCGCTGCACGTTTGTCGGCGGCCGCTCCGCCACCGCCTGTCCTGCCGCCGAAAACTCGTGGCTTAGGCCAGAAACTGCCTCGCCATCGCCCTCAGCTACTGTCGGACCGTACAAGCGTTACGGCCCCCAGGTGGCGAAGGAAGGAGTTTACTAGGGCTGTCGACGGCGAGTTCGTGCTGGGCCGCCAGGCTCTGGCCTCTGGCTGTTGTGGGTGAAGAGCTCCCTTGGCCGTCGTCCGGTCTACGCACTCGTGCGTGTGGCTGCCAACCAGCCGGGGCCAGGAGCTAGCAGTTATTTGCGATTAACCGGCAGCAAAAAGCTAGGCGGCAACGGGCCGCCGCAGCCGCTAGTATCCGTGGAAGAAGAGGTAGTTCGCGGGGTTCACATAACCGCCGTTGAAGCGAATTTCGAAGTGCAGGTGCTCGCCGGTAGTGAAGCCTGTCACGCCAGAGACGCCGATCTGCGTGCCCGCACTCACCTGCTGGCCCGGCTTCGCGAGGATCGTGCTCATGTGCGCGTAGAGCGTCGTCCAGCCGTCCCCGCAGTTGATGATCACGTGGTAACCGTAGCTGTAGGTGAGGTACTCGGTGGTCACCACCGTGCCATCGCAGGCCGAGTAGATCGGCGAGTTGCGAGAGCTAAACAGGTCGAGGTCGATGCCGGTGTGGTACGAACCGCCACCGCGCGACGTGCCAAACGGATCACTGACGCCGTTCCACTTCGCCAACGGGTAGTGGAAGCGGCCATTGCCGCCGGGCAGCGGCGCACCGGTGCCGGCAGGAGGGGCCGCTGCGCCCGAGCTGCTCGGAGTGCTGGGCTTCGGTGGAGGGGGTGGTGGCGGCGGTGGCGGCGGCTTCACCGTGGCGCCTGGCAGTAGCACAAAGTCGCCGGTCTTGAGCGAAGTGGCGTCGGCGATGGCGTTCGGCTTGTAATCGAGCACGGCGTCCGTAGTCACGTTGTCGAACTGCTTGACGATCGCCGCGACTGACGTATCGCCGGAACCGGTGACCTTATAGAGGATGCCATCCTTGCGAGGCACGAGGAGCTGCTGGCCTAGCACGAGCAGACTGCCATCGCTGCCGCCCGCCGTTGGGTTGTTATCCAGCAGCGTTCGAAGGGAGATGGAGAACCTGCCCGCGACGCCACTTGTGGTGTCCCCGGGCTGGGCCACGTACAGCGCGAACGGCTGCTGCGGGTCGACGATATCGGCGAGCGGCTTGACGCCCGCGCCCACCTCGCCCGAGACCGCGGCCGCCGAGGCCACACCCGAGGAGAAGGCGGAGGTGGGCGAGATGCCGCCCGCCGCGCGCACGCTGGCCACGTCCGATTGAGCGACGAGGATGGCCACCGATTCGCGCGTCTGGTTGCTCGCGCCGGGGCGGAAGTAGGCGTAGGAGCGGGGCTGCGCGCTGCCCGTCATCCCGGAGAGGGCGAAGCTCGGTACGGCGACGGAGGAGGAGGCGCTGGAGGGTTTCGGATATTGACTGGCGAGGGTGACGGCAAGAACCGCGATCGCTACAACGAGAAGATGGACGGTGATCCGGCCATGGCGCTTCCCGTGAGCGTGGGATCGGGCTCGAGTTCCGTGCGTTCCCATAACTGCGGTGGCCAGGATTCGCGGTGGTCTTACCGCCGCGCAGGCTGAAGCCTGCCTGACCTTGCTCGCATCCTCCCTTTTGCGCAATCCCGGCGCCCGCTGAAAGCTTGGCCGCCAACGTTAGGTGGCCCCCTTAGAGGCCCTTGTTCAGGCTGGCGAGGAATTCCTCGTTCGAATTTGTCCGTGCTACCTGCTCGAGCAACCGTTCAGTCGCTTCTGCCTGGTTCGGCGAGTTCTGCGAAATCATAGCCGTCATACGCCGGACGAGCCAGACTCCCTTAAGGGTCTTCTCATCGAGCAGCAGCTCTTCGCGGCGGGTGCTGCTGCCCAGCACATCGAGCGCCGGGTAGAAGCGGCGCTCCGCCAACTTGCGGTCCAGCCGCAGCTCCAGGTTCCCGGTCCCTTTGAATTCTTCGAAGACCACTTCGTCCATGCGCGAACCGGTATCCACGAGGCAGGTGGCGAGTACCGTCAGAGAGCCACCCTCTTCGCACTTGCGCGCGGCCCCAAAGAGCCGCTTCGGCGGGTAGAGCGCAATTGGGTCCACGCCGCCGGAGAGAGTGCGTCCGCTGGGAGGAAGGGCAAGGTTGTACGCGCGCGTCAGACGGGTGATTGAATCGAGCAGGATGACGACATCCTTGCCACCTTCGACCAGCCGCTTCGCCCGTTCGAGCGCCATCTCGGCCACGCGGGTGTGGTCCTCCACGGGCTCATCGAAGGTGCTGCTCACTACCTCGCCGCGCACGCTGCGTTGCATGTCGGTCACCTCTTCGGGGCGCTCACCGATGAGCAGGACGATGAGGTGGACGTCCGGGTAGTTGGTCGCGATGCCGCTCGCGATGTTCTTCAGGAGCATCGTCTTGCCGGCCTTCGGCGGGGAGACGATGAGCCCGCGCTGCCCGCGCCCGATCGGGGCGATCAGGTCGATCGTGCGGTTCGTGAGATTCTCCGGACCGCTCTCAAGCTTGAGATGTTCGCGCGGGAAGATCGCCGTCAGATTTTCGAAGTAGGGCCGCCGCTTCGCCACCTCGGGATCCATCCCGTTCACTACTTCCACCTTCAACAGGCCGTAGTACTTCTCGTTGTCCTTCGGATGGCGCACCTGGCCGGTGATGTAGTCGCCCGCCCGCAGGGCGAACTTTCGCAGCTGCGATTGCGAGACGTAGATATCGTGGGGGCCGGGGAGCATCGATTCGCCGCGCAGAAAGCCGTAGTTGCCGTCGTCGCTAATCTCCAGGAAGCCGCCCGAAAAGACGTTACCGCGCGCCTCTGCTTGCGTCTGCAGCAGCCTGAAGATCAGGTCGGGCTTGCGCAACGTACTCGCGCCCTCCACTCCCATCTCTTCAGCGATGACGATCAGCCCCTCGCGCGTCTTGCTTTCAAGCTCCGCTATGTTGAGGGGGACGGCGTTCTGCTGCTGCTGGCGGCGCCGGCGGACCTGAGGCTCGCGGGATTGTTCATCGGAATCGGTCTGGAGTGGGGTTTCTGTCAGTTCTTGCAATCGTTCTACCGCTTGGGGGTGTAGGGGCGCTCGGGGAGGATGAGCGCGCGTTCAGAAGTACTCGATTTGTTGTTCTTCGGTGTGCCAGATTCGAGTATCGGGGTGCTGTGGCGACCGGGACCCGGTGCCTTATCTGCCAGCTACAGCCACAATACGACGACTACCCGGCGTGGTGCAACTCACTATGCAAGGTATCTGACAAACGGTCCGGCCCCCCGGTCGCCGTGCAATGCCCCGCCGCCGACCCGCCCGCCCGGCCGAGCGCTTTGATCCTTCGGGCGCTTGCCGCTACCGTTATGGTTCATCCTTCGGAATCCTGAGATTACCGCACAATGGCTAACAGCAAGTCCGCAATCAAGCGCTGGCACCAGTCCCTCAAGCGTCGCGACCGCAACCGCGCGACTCGCTCGGG
>JBDSEP010000178.1:0-5381 GCA_039919985.1 Tepidiformaceae bacterium
ATGAAGGTTTTGTCGGAACCCTGTGCATTGGCCCCGCTATCCTTCGATGCGAATGCCGCGCTCAATCCTATGAGAACGGCGAAGAGTGCTGCGAGCGCCAGGAATCCCTGGCGGCGCCGCGACTTTCCGGTGAGTGCTAGTGTCATCTGAGCTCCTTGGGTGTTGCGAAGCAGGCCTCGATGGGACTGCCGCATGTGACCGACCCGCCTCTGTGGGCGGCGGCTTTGGCGAACTTCCGGGGGGTGGAACTGAGCAGAGTGGGTGCACCTCCCTTGCGGTGTTGATGGATGCTTGAGACGACCGTAAGCAAGGGTCAGTCACGCGAGAGTCACTCGATCGCAACGTGAATAACGCCAGCGTTGCAACGGTGTGTTTGGGAAAGCCGGGGTGAAGGGCGAGGCACGGGAGTCGCGCCGGCGTCTCGTTGGCGGGGCAGTGCAGCGGCCCGTAGACTCCCCGGCATGCCTTACGCGAACGTCAACGCTGCCCGCCTCTACTACGAACAGCACGGCGCGGGCGATGATCTGTTGTTGCTTCATGGCGCCGGAGGGAATCACCTCTCCTGGTGGCAGCAGCTGAACCACTTTGCTCCGCGCTACCGCTGCACGGTTTACGACGCCCGCGGCTGGGGGCTCTCGCGCGGCGAAATGGCGGTGGGCCGGTTTTCACTCGGGACAGACCTCGTGGCCCTCATGGAGCATCTCGGCATCGAGCGGGCGCACATCGCTGCCCAATCTATGGGAGGGCGCGCGGTCGCCGGTGTGACGCGACTTGCGCCGCAGCGCGTGGCATCGCTCGTGCTTTGCGGGACAACCGCCGGTTGCACGAACGACCGGGTGCGGGAACTGCAGGACGAACTGAAGGAGGAGCGCGGCGAAGGTGGCCTTCGCGAGCACGCCCTCTCCAAACCGTTCGAATTGGCAAACCCCGCGCTGGCGCTGCTCTACCGCCAGA
Source organism: Tepidiformaceae bacterium (assembly GCA_039919985.1). GTDB lineage: Bacteria > Chloroflexota > Dehalococcoidia > Tepidiformales > Tepidiformaceae > PNKC01. The sequence goes on from JBDSEP010000178.1 coordinate 955, forward strand.
TCAACACGCTCAACCCCCCCCGCCCCAAAGGGTTCCTCGGGAGGCCGCCCGCCACCTACCGGGGGAGCATGCACGAAGGCATCGCTGCGCTCGGCGTCCCGGTCCTCTTCGTCGTCGGCGAACACGACCTGATCACCTCGCCGACGATGATTCGAGAGGCGCAGGGACTGATTCCCGGGGCGCAGTTCCATGAGATTAAGCGAGCTGGCCACTCGGCCTACTTCGAGCGTCCCGATGAGTGGAACGATGTGGTTGGGGCATTTCTCTCCGCCGCGGACTAGGAGCACCTCTGAAAGAATAGTTGCCACCGGGTGACAGGCCGGGTTATCGTCTACCCCTTATGGCATTTGTCGTCCGCTGGTGGCAGTCGTTTCTGCAGGCGCTTTCGCTGCGCGACGGCGCCGGTCATGATGCCTGGGTGGAGCCTGGAAACCGCATCACGCGGACAGTGCTTTCGGGAGCGGTGACCGTCCTCCCGGTGCTCGCGAGCGACGCCTCTTCGCCGGACGTATTCGCTCCACCGCTTGAGCAAGGTGCCGAAGAAGCGAACCAGGCAGAGGAGATCCCTGCCGAAGTCGCAGTCCAGGCGCCGGCCGTGCGCCCGCGCAAGCGTGGCGGCCACCGCGCAGCGTAACCGTTCGCTATACTCGGCCCATGGCCATTTACGAGTACTACTGCCCTACCTGCCGCGAGAAGTTCGAAGAGCGCAAGCCGATGTCTCAAGCTGCCACCGCGACGGAGTGCGCCCGCGGTCACCGCGCGGAGCGAACACTCTCGGCGTTCGCCATGGCGCGGGCCGGCGCGGACGAAGATTTCGCCACGCCTTCAGGCGGTGGTGGCTGTTGCGGCGGCGGGGGCAGCTGCGCCTGTTCAAACTGAACTAGCCCGGGGCCGACTCGCCTTCCGTGGCGTGCACTCGCGGAGCCCGCTGAGTCTCGGTGTGCGGCCGGCGTCGCGTGACCACAAGGTAGGCAAGTGCGACACCGACGATGGCCGCTGCCTCAACAAGCGTGAGCGCGCCGATGATATACGTGGACTCTTGCCAGAAGCGCTCGGGGAACATCTGGATCAGCCGGTCACGCGTGGGATCGAGGCGCCAGAGATCGTTCTTAAAGACGAGCTGGTGGAACTTCGTCCACGCCGCATCGAACCCAGTGAGCGCAAACACGCCAACGAAGACTAGCCCCGCAAAGCCGACAGCCACGCCGGCAAGCGATTGCTTCGCGAGGGTGCGAAGGGAGCGCTCCCGCGCCCAGAGGTAAACGCCCGCGATATAACTCATCAGCACCGCAAGCGAGAATTCGTTCAAGCGGTAGACGAAGCGCATGAGCGTCTTCACATCCTTCATATGCGCGATCTCGCGCTCGTTATAGAGCGGAGCTTCCTGTCCTTCTATCTGCACGGTGGTGGCCAGTAGTGGTGCGTCGTTTTCGAAGTAGGCTGCTAACTCCGCAGCCGCTCGGTCCAGCTCAGCCAGCGAGACTCCCGTGACGCCCGCAGAATTATTCTGTCGGAAGCCGCGTTCGTAGAAACGCGTTTCGCTCGCGAAGAAGCGGACGTTAGCGGTCACCAGGAATATCGGGATGGCGATGATAAAGAGGGCGGCGCTCAACCTGGAGAGGAAACTCATGCGTGGTGCTCCCGGCCTCCCTGCAGTCTGAGCATGGTTCACCTGCGGCGTGCAGGTCAACCGGCGGAGTCGTTGGCCCGGGTCCGGTCTGCTAAACTCCGCCCAACCTGGCCGGGGGAACCCCCGGCCTTCCGATGTTCGAGCGGCAGAGTTTGGAGACACGATGGCTACCGTTCAGGAGGGCGCTGCGCCCGCACTCGATTTCATCTTCCACCCCCGGTCGATTGCTATCGCGGGCGTCTCGGCGAAAGAGACCCAGGCTTTCGGCGGCGGTGGCTTCGTCTCGTCGCTCCAGGAGATCGGTTTTCGCGGGCCGATCTATCTCATCCACCCGACCGCCCCGGCGATTCGCGGGCTGAAATGCTACCCCTCGCTAAGCGATATCCCGGACGAGGTGGACTACCTCATCTCCTCGGTGAACGCCCGCTTCGTACCCCAGCTACTGGAAGACGCTATCGCCAAGGGTGTGCGTGTCCTCCATCTCTTCACCGCCGGATTTGGGGAGACTGGCGACGTTGAGCGAGCAAAGATGGAACAGGCGGTGGTCGCTCGCGCACGCGAGGCCGGGGTCCGCATGATCGGGCCGAACTGCATGGGGCTCTACGTTCCGAAGGCCCGCCTGGCGATGATGAACGGACAGATTGCCGAGTCGGGGCCGGTGGGCATGGTCTCCCAATCCGGGATGAACGCCGGTGAGTTCGTGCGCTACGCCATCCCTCGCGGGATTCGCTGCTCGAAAGTGATCAGCTTCGGGAACGGAGCCGACCTCAAGGCAGCGGACTTCCTGGAGTACCTCGCGGACGACCCGGAGACGGAGATCATCGTGGCCTATCTGGAAGGCATCCAGGACGGGCCGAGGCTTGCGCGCGCGATGCGGCGGGCTGGCGGGGCGAAACCTATGGCGATCCTGAAGAGCGGGCGGACGGAGGCGGGCTCGCGGGCAGCGAGTTCGCACACTGCCTCGCTTGCAGGCTCGCTAGAGGTTTTCGACGGCCTCTGCCGCCAATCGGGGGCGCTCCGTGTGGAGAGCCTCGAGGCGCTGGTGGATATGGCCGTCACCTTTCGCTTCGTGAAGCGCTTGAACGGTCCGAACGTGGTGGTCGTGGGCGGCGGCGGCGGCGCGAGCGTACTCGCGGCAGACGACCTCGCGGCGGTTGGCCTTGAGGTTCCGGCGTTGCTCCCCGAGACCCAGGAGGAGTTGGCGAAAGTCACCCACGAGGCGGGGACCAGCGTACGAAACCCGATCGACACCACGAGCCTCTGGGAGGACACCGGTTTCGAAGCCACTTTGATGCCCTGCGCCCGGGCAGCGAACATCGACGTCCTGCTCTACCACACGAGCTTTGGCGGCGGACCCGTCGCCCGCATGGTGGACATTCGCGGCCGGATGGAGCGCCAGGTGGCCAGCCTACGGAAGGTGCAGGAGGAGAGCGGCACACCGGTGGTGGTCGCCATCCGGCCATCGGTCACGAGCGACGCGTTCCAGCACGCCAGCGACTTCCAGGAGCTCTGCTGGAAGGCTGGGCTGGCGACGTACCCGAGCATTGCGCGGGCGGGACAGGCACTGGCGAACCTGCTCGAATGGCAGCGCCGCCAGCCCTAACCTGAGACTCAGGAAGCGCAGCGCCCTAGCGTCGCCCGAATTGCCGCTCGATCAATTCAGTGCCGACGTAGACCAGGGTTGGCCGCCCGTGTGGGCAGGTCCTCGGCGAGGCCGTTCGTTCCAGGTCTTCGATCAGGCGGCGCATCTCCTCCAGGGCGAGGGCCGTACCGGCGCGCACGCTGCTGTGGCAGGCCACCGTAGCGGCGGCACGCTGGAAGGGGTCGCTCACGCGCTTCTCGCCGGCCAGCTGGTCGAGTACCTGGCGGAGCGCGGCGGAAACGTCGGTATCGCCCAACCCAACGGGGATGGCGCGGATGAGGAAGGCCGACTCCCCGAAGTGCTCGGCCTCCAATCCCAGATGCGCGAGGCTCTCGCGATGCTCCACGAGCGTCGCTGCCTGGATCGGATCGAGTTCAGCGACCAGCGGCTCGAGGAGCGGCTGCGAGGGACGGGCAGTCGCCTCGGCTCCGCGCCGACGCACGAGCCTGTCGTAGACCACTCGTTCGTGGGCCGCGTGCTGGTCGATCAGGTACATGCCATCCGGGCCTTCGGCCACCACGTAGGTGCCACCCATCTGGCCCACCACGCGCAGCAATGGAAGCGTCTCGCGCTGTGTGTGGGGCGGGCCCGGCGCCTCCTCACCCGCGGCGTCCGCCGAGTCATGCGGGTGAGCGCGCAGCAACTCCATGCGGCCCTGGGAAGCTTGCGGTGCGAGACGGAGGCTCAGGCGCTCCCCAACCGGCAGCGCGAGCGAGGCGCCCTCGCCGGGGCCTCCAACCGGGGCGGCTGAATCGCCAGCTGGGCGGGGACCGAACCAGGAGACGACGCGCGCACCCTCCATCGCCGCGCCCACTGCGTGGCGGACGACCCGCCCGACCAGGCGCTCATCTCGGAAGCGCACCTCCGCCTTGGCAGGATGGACGTTCACATCAACGTCGTCATCGCCGACGGCAATCGCCAGAGCGGCTACTGGATGGCGCCCGACGGGGAGCTGCGACTGGTACGCTTCGACGACCGCGAAGGTCAAGGGCCGGCTCTGCACCCAGCGCCCGTTGACGAAGATCGAGATGGCGGCGCGGTTGCCCCGGTGCAGCGAAGGGGGACCGGCCAGGCCGGAGACGCCGATGCCATCCTCCTCGAGGCCGACCTCGAGCATCTGTTGCGCGGAGTCCGCTCCGTAGACGGCGGCGAAGG
>JBDSEP010000259.1:0-6179 GCA_039919985.1 Tepidiformaceae bacterium
GGATAGCGCGCATAGAGCAATCCTATCGTGCGCCGAAAACGTACCGTTCAGCAGGAACCACGCTTTAATCACAAGAGGGGGAATTTATGGCAGATTATTGGGACAAGTATTGGCAGAGCAGGAGTAGCCGCCGACGCTTCCTCGGCACGGCAGGCGCCGCTGGCGTCGGTGCCGCAGGCCTCGCGCTCGTGGGCTGCGGAGATGACGATGACGACAAGGGCGGCGCAAGTTCGCTCGCCACGGCCACGCCCGGCGCGGCCGCCTCTCCAACCTCTGCTGACCCGCTGGCCGGCGTCAAGCGCGGCGGTGTCTACAAGACGTACGCCACCGGCGACCCACCCTCCATCGACCCCTACGGCAACCTTAGCTTCCTCACCAAGGGCACCACGATCTTCGCCTACAGCCGCCTCTTTAAATACAAGACGGACCCGAAGGTTGCATCAGCCAGCGTCCTCCCGACGCCCGACCTCGCCGCCAGCGCCGAAGCGAGCGCGGATGGTCTAAAGTACACCGTCAAGCTGCGCCCGGGCGTAAAATTCCACAACGTCGCGCCGGTCAACGGCCGCGCCATCACCACTGACGATGTGAAATTCTCCTGGGGCCGCGCGACTGCCGCCACGAACACCAACGCCACGCAGCTGGCCTTCGTGGACAAGGTTGAGTATCCGGACGCCGCCACCATCGTGTTCACGCTCAAGGCCCCTAACGCGGCATTCCTCGATATCCTCGCCGACACGAACCTGCTGCAGATCATGCCCACCGAGGCGGAGGGCAAATACGATCCGGCGAAGTTGATGATCGGCTCCGGCCCATGGGTCTTCGATTCCTACAAGGCTGGCGAGAAGTTCGTCTACAAGAAGAACCCGGACTGGTACGAAAAGGGCTACCCGCTGATGGACGGCGTGGAGGTGGCCATCATCCCCGAGTACGCCAACCGCAAGGCCCAGTTCCTGGCCGGCGCACTCGATGTCACGGACCTCAACGCCGAAGACCTTGTGAGCACCCGCGATCAAGTCAAGGGCCTGCAGATCTACGGTGAGCTCCCTCGCCTGCTCAGCTTCTTCTACTTCGATTCCGACCCCGCCTCGCCGGTCGCCGACCCTCGCGTCCGCCAGGCGATTTCCATGTGCATCGACCGCGACGCCCTCACCGACCTGGGCTACAACACCAAGAAGCTGAAGGCCGCCGGGCTGGACGTGAAGACCGGCTGGAACAACCTCATTCCTGCTGGCTTCACCCGTTACTGGCTGGACCCCCAGGGCAAGGATATCGGCGATACCGCCAAGTACTTCAAGTACAACCTCGCCGAAGCGAAGAAGTTGATGGAAGCGGCCGGCAAGGGCGCTGGCTTCGAAATCAAGTACCAGTACGTCCAGAACCGCTACGGCACGCCCTTCGATAACATCGCCGAGGCCCAAATCGGTTACCTAGCCGGTATCGGGATCAAGGCCAACGTGGAAGTCCAGGACTACAGCGCGAAGTACATCACGCAAACCTTTGCAGGAAACTTCACGGGTATCGCCTTCGGCTACGAGACGCCGTTCCCGGAGGGTGGTTCATATCCGTTGCGCCATTTCACCGACAACCCGTTGAACCACGGCAGGATCAAGGACGCCGAGCTGACCAAGCTGGCGACCGATCAACAGGCCGCTCCCACCGAAGAGAAGCGCAAGGCGCTCTTCTGGGACATCCAGCGCAAGAACGCCGAGAAGATGTACTACGTGCCCAGCCAGGCCGGCGCTGCTACTGGTTGGGAAGGGCACCAGCCGTGGGAGAAGAACCTGCTCTACCAGACCATCCCCTACGGCGCCCCAACGGAAGAGCTGCCGTACCGCTGGAGCGACAAGGCGTAGCCCTTCCATACCTCCCACAGGCGGGCGGCCAGCGCGTAAATCACGCTGGTCGCCCGCCTTCTTTCAGACCAACAGGGAGACGCCTGCCGCATGCAGCGCTACATCATCCGCCGGCTCTTGCTCGTCATCCCCACCCTCTTGGGCGTCAGCCTCGTCGTCTTCACGATCGTCCGGCTCGTACCCGGGGACGTGATCTCCGTCATCTCCGGCGACTTCGGCAGCAGCGACAAAACCTCGCGGGACGCGCTGCTAAAGGAGTATGGCCTGGATGACAACATCCCTAAGCAGTACGTCAACTGGCTTGGGGATGTCGTCCGCTTCGACCTCGGGAAGTCCATCCTCAGCAACCGCACCGTCAGTAGCGAGTTGAAGAACCGGCTGCCGATCACTTTCGAACTCGGAATCATGGCGATCTTCTTCTCCATGATGATTGCCATCCCCATAGGACTGATCTCGGCAATGAGACAGGACACGGCCTGGGACTACATAGGACGGAGCTTCGCCATCGGCCTGCTTGCCGCCCCCGGTTTCGCCATCGCCCTGATGCTGATCACCTTCGCCAGTCGCTACTTCATCTGGGGAGTGCCGCCAAAGGGCTACATCCACCTCACGGACGACCCTGTCGGCAACATCCGCATGCTCATCGTCCCCGCCATGCTCCTGGGAGCAGGGCTTGCCGGCAGCGTCATGCGCTTCACACGCTCAACGATGCTCGAGGTGCTCCGCCAGGACTACATTCGCACCGCCTGGTCGAAGGGCCTCACCGAACGCGTGATCATCCTTCGCCATGCCATGCGTAACGCCTTCATCCCGGTGATCACGGTCATCGGCCTGCAGCTTCCGGTAATAGTCGGCGGCACTGTCATCATCGAATCGGTGTATTCGATCCCCGGCATGGGGCGCTACTACATCGAATCCGTCAACAACCGCGACTACCCCGTCATCCAGGGAATCAACCTTGTGGTGGCGCTGGTGGTGGTCTTTGCGAACCTCGGAGTGGACCTCATGTACTCCGTCCTGGACCCGCGGATCAGGTATTCATAAATGGCCTCGAGCACAACCGCCGCCACCCTCGAACAGTATGCGCTTCAGCCTCAGCCCAGCACCCCCGTGCGATTCCGGCGAGGGATCATCCGCTTTTGCCGGACCAAACCGCTGGGCGCCTTTGGCGCGGTCATCGTGATCATGCTGGTGGCAATGGCCTTCTTCCCCGGCATTTTCACCTCACAGGAACCGAACCCCTCACCTCCACCACTCGCCGAACGCTACCAGGGCCCTTCCGCCTCGCACTGGTTCGGCACTGATAACTTCGGGCGCGATATGTACACGCGACTCGTCTACGGGGCCCGAACGTCGATCACCATCGGCTTCGGGGTTGTCCTCATCAGTTCGGTCCTCGCCGCGCTCCTTGGCGTCGTCTCGGGTTACTTCGGTGGCTGGGCAGACATGCTCATCCAGCGGCTGGTTGATATTGGCATCGCCTTACCGGGCTTGATTTTTATCATCCTTGTGGTTACCACTCTGCAGAATCTGCCGGTGACCCTGCGGATAATTATGCCCGTGGGAATTTTGGTCGCCCTGGGCTCTTCGCGCGTTATTCGCGGCGCCGCAATTTCCGCCAAACAGAACCAGTACGTGGAGGCGGCGCGAGTCATCGGTGCCACCGATACGCGCATCATCGCCCGCCATGTGCTGCCCAACGTCATGGCCGTGGTTATCGTCGGCGCATCCATCCAGATTGGCGGCGCGGTGCTCGTGGAATCGGCGCTCTCCTTCCTCGGCTACGGCATCCCGCCTCCCACCCCCAGCTGGGGCCGGATGCTGAACGAATCTCGTCAGCAGCTCGCCAACTACCCCCACCTCGTGATCTTCCCCACCCTCGCGATCTTCCTGACGGTTTACAGCTTCAACATGCTGGGCGATGCCCTGCGAGACGTGCTCGACCCGCGGCTGCGCGGCTCGCGCTAGCCCGCCTGCGCTCCACTCGTGGAACGCTCCCCGCTACTGGTGTAGCATCAATCAACGGGCCTCCCGCATAAGGGGGGCTCGGAGTGTGTCATCCATGCCTATCGTCGTCGTTGTCGGCGGGCAGTGGGGAGACGAAGGCAAGGGCCGAATCGTCGACCTCCTCGCTCGCAAAGCCCGCGTTGTCGCCCGCTATTCGGCCGGCAACAACGCCGGCCATACCATTGTGAACGAACGTGGCGAATTCAAACTCCACGTTGTGCCCGCGGGCATCTTCTATCCTGATAAGACCTGCGTCATCGGCAACGGCGTGGCCGTGGACCCCGAGGTCCTCCTCGGGGAGATCGATTCGCTGCAGACTCGCGGCATCGATACTTCGAAGCTCGTCCTCAGCGATCGCGCGCACCTCATCATGCCCTGGCACCAGACGCTCGATCAGCTGGACGAAGCGGCGCGCGGCGATGCGGCAATCGGCACCACAGGCAAGGGCGTCGGACCCTGCTTTATCGATAAGGTGGCGCGGCGCGGCATTCGCGTCGCCGATATCGTGCGCGCCGAAGACCTTAAGCCGCGCATGCAATCCTCGCTGGAGTACGCCAACAAGGTGATCACCGGAGTCTACGGCGGCCAGCCGCTGGACCTCGAAGCGTGCTTCGACAAGTATCTCGAGCTTGGCCAGCGGCTCGCCCCCTTCATTGGCGACGTCCAGACGGTGGTGCTCGATGCTCATCGACGGGGCGAATACGTCCTCCTCGAAGGCGCCCAGGGTTCGCTGCTGGATCTGGATCACGGCACCTACCCGTTCGTCACCTCAAGCGTGCCGAGCAGTTCGAGTTCGGGTGCCGCCCTCGGCGTGGGCATCGGCCCCACCGACATCCAGCGCGTCGTCGGCGTTTTCAAGAGCTACTCCACGCGCGTGGGCAACGGCCCCTTCCCCACAGAACTCTTCGACGACGTGGCCACCCAGCTGCGGGATCACGGTAAGGAGTACGGGCGCGGTGAGTACGGCACCACCACCGGCCGGCCCCGCCGTATCGGCTGGTTGGACGCCGTGGCCGCCCGCTACAGCGTCCGCTTCAACGGCCTCTCCGCGGTCGCCCTCACACGGCTCGACGTGCTCGATTCGCTGAAGACGATCAAGATCTGCACAGCGTACGAACTCGACGGCGAACTGATCGAGACACTCCCCGCTCGAGAGTCGGTGCTGAACCGCGTCAAGCCGATCTACGAAGAGCTCGCCGGCTGGGAAACGCCAACGACCGACGTGCGCAACTTCGACGACCTGCCGGCGCAGGCCCAGGCTTTCATCCGGCGCGTGGAGACGCTTCTCGAAACGCCCGTGGACTTGATCTCCGTGGGCCCGAGCCGCGAGCAGGCGGTCATCGTCAACCCCATCTTCTAGTGGGTAGGCGCCTCAATCCGCGCCTGCGTCAGGCAGCTTTGCGGTGGTGGAAGCTCTCGCGCAGTTCGCTGGCGGCGCGCAGGGCGTTCCGGGCGTCTCGCGCCCGCCGCTCTTTAGAGCGTGCCCGGCGTGCAACGTGGTTGGCGGCGTCCGCCAGCAGGCCGAAGACCAGCAGTGTAGTGAAGGCGATCGACCGATCGGCGACACCGTTGAGCGCTGCCGCGGCGGCAAGCGCGCCCAACAGCACGCAAGGATTGCGGACTCCCCAGACCCAGAAGCGTGACATACAAGAGATATCGACTGCCCCGCCCGAAAGGATGAGGGCGACGGGGCTGCTCCGCTCGAAGTTCGCACGCGCGGTGGCCGTCGCTCGCTCGCCGCGTCCCGCCCCTGTAGGCTCGGCAGCATGCGAATCGGCCTGATCTCCGATACCCACATCCCAGAGGCGCGTGACGAACTCTGGCCGCAGGTCTTCACCGCCTTCGCTGGCGTCGATTACATCCTCCACGCCGGCGACATCCATGACCTTGTGGTGATCGACCAGTTGAGCGACGTTGCGCCGACCTACGTGGCGCGAGGAAACGGCGACGACGGTTCCGGCGGGCGGCCTGTGCAGCCGTTCGACAAGCGGCTCCGCGAAGCTTGGCTGATCGAACTCGGCGGTCTGCGCATTGGGATCACACACGACGTGCCAATCCCCGAGTTCCCGCCCAACCTCACGCTCGAACGGGCCATGCAACGCTATTTCGGCACGACGGAGCTCGACGTGCTGATTTACGGCGACACCCACGTGGAGGCGATCGACCATATCAACGGCGTACTCTGCGTAAATCCCGGTTCCCCAACCTACCCGCGCAACCTGGATACGCAGCTTGGCACCATCGGCTTCCTCGAAATCGATGAGCAGGGCAGACCGGAAGCGACCATATGGCAGCTCACGGAGAGCGGCATCGAGCCCT
>JBDSEP010000263.1:0-5361 GCA_039919985.1 Tepidiformaceae bacterium
GGGGAAGTGGGTGGTGGCGAGCACGCCGTGCATGTTGAACTGCTCGGTTGTGACCGCCTCGATGGCGGCGATGACCACCGGGAGATAGTCCGGCTTGCAGCCCGCCATCACGGCGTTAATCGCGATCTTCTCTACCGTCACGGGGGCGAGGTTGGGTGGCACGACGGCGACCACTTCCTGGGCGTCGCGCTTAGTGCCCGAGAGCATGCGGATCACGCGCTCGGGAGTCGGAGGGACGACCGGCAGGCCGTCGGTCAGGCCCTGGTCGAACATGAACTCGAAGACGTCGTCGGCCTCGCCGATCTCGATGCGTCGTGCGCGGATGGGGCTGCCTTCCATCTCCGCGGCCAGCCGCTCGGCGATGCCGGGCTCGACCGACTTCGAACCGCAGCCCGGCCGCCATTCCGGGTACGTGGACCAGTGGATCACTGGCGCCGGCGAAAGGGTGACGGTGATAAGCCGTTCGAAGAGTGCTTGCCAATCCGCCTTAGCGAAGCCCACAAATCGCTCGAGCTCCCCGCCTTCGGCGTCCGCGAGGATGACAGTCGGCACGGTGTCGAGGTCGTACTGGTAAGAGACGTGCAACCGGGAGTCGTCGAGCATTGGGTGGCGGAGGTCGAAGCGCTCGACGAGCAGGGCGTTGCCTTCGGCATCCTGGCCGATGGTCCAGATATCCATGGCCTCGCCGAAGGCTTCGCCGGCCGCGGCGATCAGCGGCATGGAGAGCACGCAGGTCGGGCAGTCTTCCTTCACGAAGCAGAGCAGGGCGTGGCGGCCAGAGGGGAAGTGGTGGGGGACGCCAGAAGAATCGTTGAGCGTGAACGAAGGGAGCGGCATGGCGAGATTGTGGTTGTTTGGCGAGGCGCTGTCGATGGCAGCGACGGCCTTCTGGTGCAAGTGCCCTTGCTGGGAGTAGACTCCCGCGAATCCCAAATCGAGGGGTAACAGGTGGAAGAGCAACTTCGACAATTTTTAGCCAGGCAGTGGCCGGACGCGGACGAGATCGAGATCGAGGAGTTCGCGATCATCGCTGGCGGCTATTCGCGGGAGACGTACCGCTTCAACGCGAGCGTGAGGCGCGGGGCGGTCCGTGATTCGATGCCGATGATCCTGCGCAAGGACCCACCGGTGGCGGCGGCAATCCTGCAGACGAGCCGAGAAATGGAGCACAACCTGCTCCACCGCGTGAAGGAGCACACCGGAATCCCGGTTTCTCATTCGCACTTTGTGGAGAACGACCCCGTGACTTTCGGCGAGCGCGCGATGCTTATCGAGCGGGTGCACGGGAGCGGGGAGCCCTCGCTGCTCTTCCACGGGGGGGCGAACGAAAGCCAGGCCGAGTCGGTGGCGACGCATCTCTGCGAACTGCTGGCCGAACTGCACCTCAGCGACGTTTCGAAGTTGAACCCGGCGGGCGAGCTCAACGACCCGCGCAACGAGGGAATCGACGTCTCTTCCTGGACGAGATACATGGAGACGACGTTCGCCTACTACCTCAAGAGCTACGAGCGGATGGCGTTCGCCCCTATACCCGTTTTCTACGATGGCTTCCTCACTCTGCGGCGCCAGAAGCAGCGCGAACTGCCGCTCGTCCTCTGCCACGGAGACTTCAACCCTTCGAACTTCCTGTACGAAAACGGCCGCGTGACGGCGCTGATCGACTGGGAGAACAGCCATGTTGGGGACCCACGCGAGGACCTCGGCTGGCTAGCCTTGATGGACTTCCTCACGAACACGAACATCCTGGGCAGCGTGAAAGAGGATGGCGGGTTCCTGCAGCACTACAACAAGCTGACCGGCTTCAACGTCACGCAGGAGGAGGTCGGGTACTTCAGCATGTTCAGCGGCGCGAACATCGGAATCCCGGTCATCTCGGCGGTTCGGCGACGGCTGAGCAAAGAGCACGACGGGCTACTGAACCTGTACATGCTGCTGCCCGTGATCCAATCGCAGATGGTCTTCTTCCAGTGCCTCGGTTATCCCATGCCCACCGCAGGAGGAGCGTAATGCTTACCACCCCCTCGATCGCCGAAGTCATCGAAGGTATCCAAATCTCGCTGGCGCGGGACATTCTGCCCGAGGTTCGTTCCGCGAACGCCCAGACGTGTGTGGTGATGATCCAGGGATTGCTCCAGACGATCGCCCAGCGGGTGCCGGTCGAAACTCAGCTGATGGCTGTGGAGATGAACGAGATGACGGCGACGCTGCGCGACATCGCCAGTCTGCTGGGAGAGGCGAGCGGGAGCGCGGCAGACTCCATTCGCAGCCGCGCCCAAGAGCTCGGGAGCCGCGCAGACCTGCCGCCGATCCCCTCGTACGAGGAGGTGAACGGTGGGCATCGCGAACTCAGCCAGGGAATCGTAGACACCCTGGACGACCTGGACGCGCTTTTGCGCGACGGGAACGCTAATGCGGAGGGCGCGCTCGCCCGGCTACGGCAACATATCGCGCCCCGCACCCTACAGGAGTTCGCTATTTACACGGTTGGCGCGGGCATGGCGGGCCGGGGCTAGGACGCCGGGGGTTTGCCCCGTTTACCGCGGAAGGTGACAGGGAAGGCTCTGATCGCTAGGCTTCGAGGATCAACCCGGCGCGCCGGGATGTGAGGGATACCGCCATGGGAGACAAGAGCCCAAAGAACACTGCAAAGACGAAGCAGCAGAAGAACGACCACAAGGCTGTGGCCAAGCCGGCCCCATCTTCTGTCACGGCGACTCCGAAGAAGTAGGCAGCGTCCGTCAACGGCGCGGGCGATCCGGGGGGAAGTTCGAGATCAGCAGTTCGGGGATACTCGCGCGCTTCGTGCCCACCGAGTTGATCGATCGGGACATCGTGACGATATCCATCCGGTAGCCGCGCCCCTCGTACAACTCTCGCACCGCGGGATGGTCGGAGTTCGAGAGGATCGCTGCCACACCTCGCCGCGTGAGGTCGTCGAAGGCGTCGCGCAGACGTCGCTGCTCCGGAGGGCCGAATGCACTCCGGCTGTAGGCAGTGAAGCTCGCAGTGGCGCTGAGCGGATAGTACGGCGGATCGAGGTAGACGAAGTCGCCGGGCTGAGCGAGCTCACAGGCCTCATGGAAATCACCACAGCGGATCTCAGCGGATTGAAGCGCGGCGGAACAGGCGTGGAGAAGTGCCTCGTCGACAATCTTCGGACGCAGGTAGCGGCCGTGCGGGACGTTGAACTCCCCGGAGCGATTCTCGCGGTAGAGCCCATTGAAGCAGGTGCGGTTGAGAAAGATGAGCCGGGCGGCGCGTTCGACGGAGGAGGCTGGCGCTAGCGCGCGGATCTTGTAGTAGACCGCCGGACGGTCTGCGTGCTCAGCGCGCAGGTACTGGTCGGCGAGCGCGGCCAGCGCCCGGGCGACCGTTGCCGGGGCTTCGCACAAAGCGTTGAAAGTCTCGACCAGGGCAGGGTTCACATCTGTGAGCGTGGCACGTTGAGCACAGGTTGCCTGGAGCGCGAAGAAGACTGCGCCAGCGCCGAGGAAGGGCTCGTGGAAGCGGCCAAACTGCTGCGGGGCGCGTTCGAGAATTGTCGGTGCGAGTTTCGCCTTTCCTCCTGCCCACTTGAGGAAGGGCCGCGCCCCGTTGCCGTGGTTCTGCTCGGGGCTCAGCCGGGCCATCGATCTCCCAACAGTCGCTCGACCGAGGGCGCCACTTCCCACGCGTCGCGCAGCCGGGAGTATTCCAAGAGTCCGCGAGCGTTTGCGGCATCCGCTTGGGCTCCAGCTGGCCGCTTTTCGGCGCGCAACATGACGTTGCGCGCAGTGGCTTCGGGAGAAACGAACTCAGCCACCTCCACCTTGTAACCCATCGCTTCGAGCGCGGCCGCGCGCAAGGCGTCCGTGAGGATGTCGGCGAGGCGCTGGGTGAGGAGACCGCTGCGCAGAACCGCCGCCCACGCGCTTTCAGCCAGCAGGCCATCCTTCGCCCGAGCTTCTAGCTGCGAGACGAGCTCATGCTGGCAGCAGGGGACGAGAACGATTGCATCCGCCCCCAGGCGGACGCCGGCGGCGAGCGCCTCGTCGGTCGCCGTGTCGCAGGCGTGGAGGCTGACCAGGAGGTCGGCGGGTTCTTCCTGCTCGGCGAATGCGCCGATCGTCTGCGCCACGAATCGCGTGGATTCGAACTTCAGCTTCGCGGCGATAGCGGCGACAGTTTCGACCATGGCGGCGTTGCTATCGACGCCAATGAGTTCCGGCTCGAGACCCTGACGTTGGGCGTAGAGGAAGAGCGCGAGGCTGAGGTAGGCCTTTCCACAGCCGGCATCGACGATGCGGACACGTTCGCCCGGGCCGCCCGCCGGTTGAAGGACTGCCAACGGCCGCAGCAGCTCAATGTAGTGCTGCACCTGGCGGTACTTATCGGCAGCCTCGCCGCGAAGCTGCCCGTTGAGGCCGAAGAGCCCGGTTTCGACGAACAGGCGCTGAACCTCGGGGGCGTCGCTGGGAAGCAGGTGCTGGCTCGGACGGTCATGGGCGGGGATTGGAGCGGCCGGAGCGGTAACGCCGAGCGAGGGCTTGCCCTTCGAAACGAGCCAGCGCCCACGCTTCGATTGCCGCGCATGCCAATCGCTCGTGCGCCCGACAATGTTGATGTGCGAAGGCCCGGCGAGCATCACGTTGCCCAGCCAGGTGGGCCAACGCTCGAGGGGGACGGTCTTGGTCTGCTGGCGTTCGGCCTCGAACATCACGACTTTCATCGCCGGGCCTGCGCTAAGCCGAACAGGCTCCACCGTGAGCTTGGCCCAGGGGATGCCGGGTACCGAGGGATGACTGAACACCGCCTTCAGCCACCCACCCTCGATGCCGGCTTCGAGGGCGGCGCGTACGGGTGCAAGGGCGTCGGTGGTTGAGGTCACGCGCTATTGTATGGCCGCGGACGTCGCCCTCGCCTCGTCGTCGGGAAATGTTTCCACTCCCCCGGGGTTGGTGGCGATGGCGTGGCACCAGAAGCGGGCCCAGTAGGCTCCGGGACTAGCGGCCCAACGCGCCCACGCGTCGGACGCCTCTGTCGCTTCGGCGCGCGATGCGATGCCAGTAGCGATGAGATGGGCCTGCAGTTCGGGGGAGGCGAAATAAGCCGATTGCCACTGCCCTTCTGCCGGACTTGCAACGAACGCCGTCGCGCCACCGCGAATGTCGACGAAGCCCACTTCCGCGAGGTGGGCGACGAGCTTGCGTCCGACGTGCACGTCCCCGCCCGAGAACCTGCGGATGCGGAGCGCAAGCCGTTCCGCGCGCCGGAGCCCTGGAGTGGACGGCCAGGCGATGCTGCCGCCGTAGTCCGCGTCGGCGATGCCGATCAGTGCGCCGGGTGTGAGCACGCGACGGAGGCGGCGAAGGGCGGCGGCGG
>JBDSEP010000267.1:0-6428 GCA_039919985.1 Tepidiformaceae bacterium
CGCATCCAGAAGCTGCTGATCATTCCCGGGTCCGTGGTGCTCATCCTCTTTGGCGTTGGCCTGATCTTTAGTGACGCTACCGGCTACAAGGACGACTTCCCGACCTGGCTAATGGCGGCGATCACCATCTTCGTAATCGTCATCGTGGTGGACGCGGCGGTGCAACAGCGGCAGGTGAGGCAGGCGATGGCCACACTGGAAGGCGTGTCCGACGGTGCGGAATTGCCCGCAGCGTACCGCGCGCTGGGCAAGCGCATCCAGATGCTGGGCGGGATCGAGGGCCTCGCGGTGGTGGTGATCATCTTTCTCATGACCTACAAACCGGGGCAGTAAGCCCCAAGGAGTTTCCCGTGACCAAGGTACATTTTGGCGTCACCGTCCCGCAGATCAAGCGCAGCTTCGAAGAGAGCCGAGGTGCGGCTCGCGAGTTCGAGGCGATGGGCTACGACTCCATCTGGGTCTGCGACCACCTTTACGGCCCGCAAGCGCCAACGATCCCCATCCTCGAGGCCTGGTCGCTGGTAGCGGCGCTGGCCGCGAGCACGGAGCGCGTGGAGATTGGCACGCTGGTGACGCCGGCGGGGATGCGCAACCCGGCTCAACTAGGAAAGGTGATCGCGACGATCGACAACATCGCCGGCGGTCGGATCATCCCCGGCCTCGGGGCGGGATGGATGCCGCGCGAGTTCACGGACTTTGGCGTGCCCTTCCCATCGACTGCCGAGCGCATGCAGCAACTGCGCGAGACGGTCACGCTCTGGAAGCGGATGTGGAGCGAACCGGAGGTGACGATGGAGGGCCGCTTCGTGCAGGTTCACAACCTGGTCTGTGAGCCGAAGCCAGCGCGCATCCCTCCGCTGCTGATCGGCGGCGCGGGCGAGAAGGTGACGCTGAAGATTGCCGCGAAGGAAGCAGCGATCTGGAACAATCTGGCCGCCCACCAGGGTGCCCTCGAGCACAAGATCGATGTCCTCAAGCAGCACTGCGAGACCGTCGGGCGTCCGATCGAGGAGATTACGATCAGCCAGCAATGCCTGGTCACGATTGCCCCGGACGATGAGAGCGCAGGCCCAATGGTGGAATCGGCGAAGAAGATCTTCGGGGGACATATGGGCGACCCGGGCGGCCCACTGGCCATTGCCGGGAGTCCGACGCGAGTCCGTGAGCAGATTCAGAAGCACATCGACCTTGGCTGCACGATGTTCGTGATGGAGTTTTTCGGACGCGACACAAAAGAGGCTGGGCGGCTCTTCGCTGAGACCGTCATGCCGCACTTCAAGTGAGAGAGGAGTATTCGCATGGAACGCATTGAAGACGGTGACCTCGAGATCACCGTGGCCGGGCCCGCCGGGTTCGGGAACAACATCTACGTGATTGTGGATAAGGCGACCGGCGAGTCGGCGTTTGTCGACGCCCCGGACGAAATCGAGCAGAGCATCGCCGCGGCCGAAGCGGCGGGCGCGAACCCCACGAAGATCCTGCTCACCCATTCGCACGGCGACCACACGGCGAGCATCGACGGCCTGAAGGAGCGCTACGGCTGCAAAGTCTATGCGGACGCCCGCGAACCGTGGCTGAAGGAGGGGCAGTTAGATGAGGCGGTCTCGCACGGGGACGAAGTGAGCGTGGGGAACCTCCGCTTCCGGGTGGTGAGCGTGCCGGGGCACACGCCGGGGAGCACGACTTTCGTCTACGAGAAACACGCGTTCGTCGGAGATACGCTCTTCCCTGGGGGGCCGGGGCGCACGCGCACCAACGCCGACCTCCAGCAGGAACTCGGCTCGATCACGACCGAGCTGTTCGCGCTGGCGGATGACACGCAAGTGCATCCTGGCCACGGCCTGGCAACGACGATCGGCGCGAGCAAAGAGGAGTACGCCATCTTCGCGGCGAAGACGCACGCGGCGGACCTCCACGGGGATGTGAGCTGGTCCGAATCTTGAGGTATGCGCAGGGGCGAGCGCGGAGCTAGCGAACGGGCATCGGGTGGGCGGAGAAGAAGGCCCAGATGAGTTCGCTGGCATTTATCTCATGGGTTGTGGGACCAGCTCCTCCGGCGTCGTCCTCGGCGCCGGGCCAGGTGTGACCGCCGCCCTCCACCACGTAGAGCAGGACATCTGCGCCAGTGCAATCGCGGTAGCTCTCCACGGAGACGTGGTCACTCACGGGAGCGAAATCCTGCTCTTGCGAGCAGCCGTTATGCGCGGCCCAATCGGCGAGCGCGGGGCGCGCCGTATCGAAGGGCACGTTGTAGTCCTCCGTGCCGTGAAAGGCGATGACTGGCATCGGCCGGCCTTCGCAGCCCTGGTAGACCACGCCAGCCACGGGCGCAATCGCGGCGAAGAGTTCGGGCAGGAAGCAACCGACCTGGGAAGCCATCTCCGCGCCGTTCGAGATGCCGGTGGCGTAAACGCGGTCGGCATCCACGCAGAAGTGCTCCTTCACCGCCTGCAGAATGTGCGCCGTCACCACCACGTCATCGACGCCCGCGTTGGCGTAAATGCCGACCACATCCCACTCCTGCGGAAAGCCGCTACCCTCGGGCGTGACGAGGATGAAGTTCTCACGGTCGGCGAGCGGCACGAGACCGCTATATGTTTCCTGTTCGAGCGCCGTTTTGGAGGAGCCGTGGAAGCTGACGACAAGTGGGGCGGGTCGGGATGCGGAGTATCCGGGCGGCAGGTGAATGCGGAAACTTCGCTCGCCTTCGGCGGTCTCTACGGAGGCGAGCCAGTCTCCCGGGCGGTGCTCCACGCGGCAGCCCGGGCTCGCCCGGAGGGGGGCGAGCGGAGGTGCGACGGCCGCCTGAGGGGTGGGACTCGCAGGCGGCGATTCAACCACCAGGGCGGGCGCCGGCGAGGGCGTGGTGAGCGCGAACTGACCCTGGCGGGCTCCGCCACTGCATGCCGCGAGGAGCGCGACGACGACTGTCCCGACCGCGAGCGAGCGCATCATCGGATTATCAGCCCTGGCGAGAGTCCGTGGCCGGCCTCGACATTCACCGGACCCGGGCGGCTTCCTCGCTCTCCAAAGGCGGGGATCCATGGTTCGAAGTAGAATCAGATTCGGGAACGGTGATAGATGACGCAGGTTCCAGAATCACTCGCGCCAGGGTCGCTCCAGCAGCGAAAGGCCCGAACTCGAGCGGCAATTGTGCAGGCAGCAACGGACCTCTTCCGACGCCAGGGCTACGAGGAGACCTCGATCCAGCAGATCGCAGAGCTCGCCGACACTGGTGTGGGGACCCTCTACGGCTACTTCGCGGCGAAAGAAGAGTTGCTGCGGGAGGTGCTCAAGTCTCGTTCCGACGCCGCGTTCCAGAGCTACTTCGCAGCAGTGGACCAATCGACGGGCTATGTCGAGCGGGTGGTAACGGCGATGCGCGTGCTCGCGGGCTACATCCGCGACAACCGGCTGGTGCTGGCCGCCGAATTCCAAACCGCGGCGCGCGACCGCAAGCTCGATGCGCATTGGGCGGAGATGCTGACGTCGTCGTTCGCTCAGCTGCTTACAACCGGCATCGAACGCGGGGAGATTGCCCCGCTGCCTGTGGAGACCACGGCCCGCGTCCTAATCGGGACATGCACAATGGCGACACTTGGAATCGGTGTGTGGGACGGGCGGGACGGCGACCAGTCGCTGGCGGATGTGGAGACGATCACACGCCACCTTCTCGGCGCCAGCCTCTAGCGGTCAGCCCTGGGTGACCGCGGTGGCGGACGCGATGCGCCGCTGCTCTGCTTCGCTTTCGGCCTGGAGGAGGGCGGCATTGAAGCGCTCGCGGGGGACGATAACCATCAGCAGGGCGATGGCCGCGAAGGCGATGGCAAAGTCATCCAGCTGGCCCACTACGGGGACGAAATCGGGAATGAGATCGAACGGAAGCGCGAGGTAGCCGACAAGGAGCAACAGCGTCGCCTTGGGCAGAACGCCGACCGCTGGGTCGCCGAGCAGGATGCGGCCGAAACGGATCTTGGAGCGGGTGCCGAGAGCGAGGAAGCGCCGACCGCGCTTGCTCGCGCGCAGTATTCGCAAGGTTAGCGCGGCAATCACAATGAGGGCGGCGGCGCCGAGGATCAGCCATCCGTACCAGGGCATGGATCAAGCGTAGTTGTTAGAGGGTTCAGGATGGAAGAGGTGGCACATGCGGGCTCCTCGCGGCGCTGTTACGATCCGAGGCGATGACCGTTGACCCGAGGTTGAACACCCATAGCCGTCCGCTCGACCAGGAGCGAGTGAAGGCGTCTGTCAGGGAATTGCTGCTTGCGTTGGGCGAGGACCCAACGCGCGAGGGCCTGCGGGACACGCCGCGACGCATCGCCGAGATGTATGAGGAGATCCTTGGTGGCCTCGCCGTGGACCCCGCTGATTTCCTCAAGGTCGGCTTCGAGGTGGCGCACGACGAGATGGTGATTCTGCGGAACATCCCCTTCTACAGCATGTGCGAGCACCACTTCCTCCCGTTCCACGGCGAGGCGCATGTGGGCTACGTGCCCGACGGGCGAGTCGTGGGGATCAGCAAGCTGGCGCGAGTGGTCGAAGGATTCGCGCGCCGCCCGCAGATCCAGGAGCAGCTCACCAGCCAGGTGGCCGAGACGATCATGGACGCGCTGAAGCCGGATGGCGTCGCCGTGGTAATCGAGGCGGAGCACCTGTGCATGACGATGCGCGGCGTGAAGAAGCCTGGCAGTCGCATGATCACGAGCGCGATGCGCGGGGAGTTTCGAGCATCAAGTATCACGCGCTCGGAATTTCTCTCGCTGGTGCACGGCCACCACTAGGGCACCGGGCGAGTCTGTACCCACGGGCTAGCGGTTTTCGAGCGGGACGTACTCCAGCTTGCGTTCGCCGGTGTACACCTGGCGGGGCCGGGCGATTTTCTGTTCGGGGTCGGTGATCATTTCGCGCCACTGGGCCACCCATCCGGCAGTGCGAGGGATGGCGAAGAGCACCGGGAACATCTCCACGGGGAAGCCGAGCGCCTGGTAGATGATGCCGGAGTAGAAGTCCACGTTGGGGTAGAGCTTGCGCTTCACGAAGTAGTCATCCTCAAGCGCGATTCGCTCAAGTTCCCTGGCTACGTCCAACAGAGGGTGCGGTTCGGACATGTCGAGAATCTCATCGGCGATGCCTTTGATGATCGTGCCGCGCGGATCGAAGTTCTTGTAGACGCGGTGGCCGAAGCCCATGAGCCGGTTTTCGCCGCCCTTGAACTGCTTCACGAACTCGAGCACACGGTCCGGGGAACCGATCTCCCGGAGCATGTGGAGGACCTGCTCGTTGGCCCCGCCGTGGAGCGGGCCGTAAAGTGCGGCGGTAGCGGCGGCGGTAGCGGAGTATGGGTCTGGCCGCGAACTGCCTACGGCGCGCATAGCGTTCGCGCTGCAGTTCTGCTCATGGTCGGCGTGCAAGATGAAGAGCACGTCCATCGCGCGTTCGAGCACGGGGTTCGGAGTGTACTTCGCTTCGGACATCTTCCAGAGCATGCTGAGGAAGTTGCCCGAGTAGCTGAGGTCGTTATCGGGATAGACGATGGGCAGACCGCGGACCCAGCGGTAGGCGAAGGCGGCCAACGTTGGCATCTTCGCGATCAGCCGGTGGGTCTGGATCTCGCGAGAGTGGGCGTCATCGACGTTCTGGGCCTCTGGGTAGAAGGTGGAAAGCGCCGCCACCGTGCTGATGAGCATGCCCATGGGGTGGGCGTCGTAGTGGAAGCCTTCCATGAACTTGCGGGTGCCTTCGTGAACGAAGGTGTGGTACGTGATGTCGTGCGTCCACTGCGCGAGTTGGGCCTTATCCGGGAGTGCGCCGTAGATGATGAGGTAGGCGGTTTCGAGGAACGTACTCTTGGCGGCCAGCTGTTCGATGGGGTAGCCCCGGTACTCGAGGATCCCGGCATCGCCATCGATGTAGGTGATCGCGCTGCGGCAGGAAGCGGTGTTCGTGAAGGCCGGGTCGTAGACCATCAGGCCGAAATCATCTTCGTTTTCGCGCAGTTGGCGAAAATCCATCGCTTTGACTGTGCCATCAACAATCGGCAGCTCAACGGTCTTGCCCGTGCGGTTATCGGTAACGGTGATCGTGTTCGAAGGGTCAGTCATGCGTCCATTGGCTCCAGTCGGTAGTGGGTCGGTTTGAATCTGAACTCTGATGAACTCTTCGGACTCACCCAACGTCAGCCACTTGGGGCTAACGGGATTGCGAGCGAATCCGCAGTGCTTTGCATTACGGGTTGAACAGTTTCCAGTGCCCCTCGGAGATGACCTCAACGGCGCCGTCGGTCACCTTGATCGCGGTGTCATCGTCGATCGCGTACGCCGGACCTTGGATGCCGGTCGCCCACCTCTCCGCGTCGGCCATGGTGTTCTCCGGAAGCATCTCGTGATCAAGATGCGGGAAGATCGAAAAGCCGACGACCCCCAGAGCGC
>JBDSEP010000349.1:0-2792 GCA_039919985.1 Tepidiformaceae bacterium
GTCGTCTGCAATCGACCGATCGCCCAGAACCCCATGTTGGCGAGCCCTTTGTAGTCGAGGTCCACAGGGTTCTGCGTGGCGAGCAGAACCCCGACGCCAAAGGCGCGCGCCTGCTTGAGCAGCGTCAGGAGCGGCTTCTTTGTTGGCGGGTTCGCCGTCGGCGGAAAGTAGCCGAAGATCTCGTCCATGTAGAGCAGGCAGCGCAGTTCTCCTGTGCCCGGCTGCCGGCGCATCCAGCTCTTCACGCGGTTGAGGATTAGCGCTGTCACGAACAGCCGCTGGTCGTCTTCGAGGTGTGCGGTGTAGATAATCGTGAGCCGCGGCTTTCCATCCTTGCCGCGAATCCAGCTATCGATATCCACCGGCTCGCCCTGCCGCCACGCGGCAAACGGCGGCGAGGCCATCAGCCCGTTTAACGCCAGCATCAGCTTCTCGCGATCGTTCGGCGGGTAGACCGTGTCCACGGGGAGGGCGCCCATCTGGGAGATCGGCGGGTTCGAGACCTGGGCGACGAGCGTCGAAAGCGTCAGTGCCTGGTTCTGCATCCAGGCGTTCTCCACCAGCGCGAAGAGCAGCATGTACTCGCGCGAACGCACCGGATCAGCGTCGATGCGCAAAAGACCCAGCAGTGCCGTAACCACGGCGTCCACCTGGTCGCGGCGGTCTTCTTCGTCGTCAAGCACCGCGCGCGAGGGCGGGTCCAGTGAATCGATGAGGTTGAGTGGGATGCCTGCAGAAGATCCGGGCGTGATGATCCGGCAATCGTGCCCCGCCACGTAGGCGGCCACGTCGGGCTGCGAAATGCCCCACTCCGCGAGCCCTTTCGACCAAGAGGCAGACGCCTCGCTCGCGGCCTCCTCGCGACTCTTGCCGTCACGCTCCGAGGCGACCGTGTCCACCCATGGCGCGAACTGTTCGGGCGAGAGCTTGTCGAAGGCGAGCGCAAGGTTCGTGAGGTCGCCCTTCGGGTCGATGGCGATGACCGGCACACCATTCCGCAGACACTCTTCGATAATCACTGAGGAGAAGCCGGTCTTGCCTGAGCCCGTCATGCCCACGATCAGCCCGTGGGTCGTGAAGTCTTCGGCATCGAGCGTGAAGTTCTCGCCCAACGCCTTCGTCGCAGGGTCGAAGTTTTTTCCGACGTAGAGTTTCTCGGCCACGGGTAACACACCTCAGCGGCCGACAGCCGCTAGCTAAGGGTAGCGCGACGGGACCGCCCACGCCCATCACGTTTCTGCCCCCAGGCGCGCGTTAGACTCCGGCGTAGGAGTGCAGGCCGCTCACCCAGAGGTTGACGCCGAAGTAAGTGAACATCACCAGGGCATACATCACGATCAGCCACCACATGGGGTCCGGGCGCCAGCCGCGACGAATCTTTTCGGGCATGATCTTGCGGATACCCGGCGCCCCGGCGACGGAGCCGTTGCCGGCGCGGGCATGAAAATACGCAACGAGGCTGAGCCAAGTGACGAGGGCGCTGGTCTCCTTCGGGTCCCAGCCCCAGGGGCGGCCCCAGGCGCTATTCGCCCACCACGCGCCAAGGGCGATGCCCAGCAGCAGCATCGGGAAGCCCACGATGACCGCCCGATGCGCGAGGTCCGCTGCGGCGCTACCGCTGGGAAGAGAGGCGAATCGACGCTTCCCTTCGCCCCCCTGCAGCAGGTAGACGAACGCCCCGCAGAAGGCAACGGTAAGCACGGCGTAGGAGATCATCATTACGCTGACATGGATCGTGAGAAGCGGTCCGTTCTGCAACGCCGGGATCAACGGCACAATGTCCGTCGGAAAGAGCGAGGCGACGACCAACATGGTGACCACAATCGGCAGGGCGACCACACCCATCCTCCGCTGGCGGGTGGCCGTCTCGAAGGCGAGGTAGGCGGCCGCAATCCCAAAGCCGAAGGCCGCCGTGAACTCGTACAGGTTGGAGATCGGCGCGTGGCCGGTCGCAGCCCAGCGGGTGATCACCTGCCCCGCGAGAAACACCACCGTGAAGCCTGTAAACGTCGTGGCCAGTCGGCCGAGTCCCGGGTTCGGGACGCCGCTCGCGGGGGTGGACATCGTGACCGTGCCGACGCTCGTCTGCGCAGCCAGCCGGCGGAACGAAAGAGAAGCGCTGGCCACGTAAGCGATGTAAGTGCCGCCGGCCATCACGGAAGTCGCCAGGCCCGTCCAGAAGAGGTAGATCGAGAAGTTAGCCACGGTTCGTTCCTCGATTCACAATCGTAGCGGGAGCGCTTGCGAGCGACAAAGCAGCGGAAAGAGCCGGGTTCGAACACCTACACCAGCGCGGCGAACCGCTTCGGAGCGGCCATTCGGTAGCCGTCTCGCGCGAGGTTCGCGGCAGTCTCCCAGTCGGTCTCCGCCCGGTCCAGACGCATACCCACCCACCCGCTGGGGCCCATGTAAGGCGGCACGTAGAACGTTTCGGGCGCGCCGCGGACCAACATGTCCTGGGTTTCGTGCGTTGATTTCGCCCAGATGCCCACTCGGCCATCGCCGTGATGCTTGTCCATGAACATCAGAAACGACTTGCCCCGCACCT
Source organism: Tepidiformaceae bacterium (assembly GCA_039919985.1). Lineage (GTDB taxonomy): Bacteria > Chloroflexota > Dehalococcoidia > Tepidiformales > Tepidiformaceae > PNKC01. The sequence continues at coordinate 2,549 of JBDSEP010000349.1, forward strand.
GCCAGGCTGCTCGCCCCCCACCCTTCTCCGTGACCTCAGGCAACGCCATGCAGATCTCGCGCATCCGCGCCTCTAGAGCGTCCGCGTCCGGTGGCAGGGCGTATTCAGCGGAAGGCTGCCAGAGCGAGAACTCCCCGCCCTGGTTGTCTCTGCAAGCAGATGCCCAGCCATTCCCATTCTCCACCGGTGGCGCCGCGCTTCCCCCGAGCGACATCACCTGCGCAACCGCAGCCTCGATATCTTC
>JBDSEP010000024.1:0-2605 GCA_039919985.1 Tepidiformaceae bacterium
TGCGGAAGGGCATTACCCACGAGGTGCTGAACGCGAAGCAGCACGAGCGTGAGGCGCACATCATCGAGGACGCCGGGCAGCGCGCGGCTGTGACTATCGCGACCAACATGGCGGGCCGAGGCACGGACATTAAGCTCGGCGAGGGAGTCGCGGACATCGGTGGCCTGCACGTCATCGGCACGGAGCGGCACGAATCGCGGCGAATCGACAACCAGCTGCGCGGGCGCGCGGGCCGCCAGGGCGACCCAGGCTCGAGCCGGTTCTTTGTCTCGTTTGGAGACGACATTATGAAGCGCTTCGCCCCGGAGTGGGTCCCAGGGATGATGCAGAAGCTGGGCATGACGGAGGAGATGCCGCTCGAATCGCGGATGGTGACTCGGGCGATCGAGCAGGCGCAGACGAAGGTCGAGGGCCACAACTTCGACATCCGCAAGCGGCTCGTCGAGTTCGACGACGTGATCAGCGAGCATCGCAAGCAGATCTACAGCCAGCGAGAGATGATCCTGGAAGGCGTGGACACGCGGACGAACGTGGTCGGCATGTTGATCGACGAACTGGAGTCCATTTTCGTCGCGGTTAGCGGGACGGATATGGATTCGCTGGACCTGTTGCAGAACGAGCTGCGCGAGATCCTGATGCCCGAGGACCTGCCGGCGGTGGAGGAACTGCAGGAGCTGAAGGAGGAGGCGAAGGACGAAGTTTTGGACCGCGCCGACGACCGCTACGAGCAGGTGGAGGAGATGGTGGGGGCGGAGAGCATGCGCAAGGTGGAGCACTGGCTGTTGCTCGAATCGATCGACCAACACTGGCGCGAGCACCTGACGGCGATCGAAGAGCTGCGCCAGAGCATCGGGCTGCAGGCGTACGCGCAGATCGATCCGCTGGTAGCGTTCAAGCGGGAAGGCCACGACATGTACCAGCAGTTGGTGGGAAACATTCGCAAGCAGGTGGCGCGCACGGTGTTCAAGGTGAAGATCGTGGAGCAGCCGGCGCCGCCCCCGCCGCTCGAGATGGTGGCTGTGCACCCCGGCAGCGACGATGAGGAACCAGCGACGGCGACAAGCGTGGCAGGGCCAGTAGCGACGCCCGTGCTCAGGGGTTCAAGCGCTCTCACGGCGGCACAACTGAGCACGAATCGCGAGGACGCGCCGGCGCGGCAGGTGGGTACGCGAGTGGCGACCGCGCCGAAAGTGGGACGCAACGACCCGTGCCACTGCGGTAGCGGGCTGAAGTTTAAGAAGTGCCACGGAGCGGCGGGCTAAGACCGCTCGGGCGCCGCTGGCAGCGGTCGTGTCGACAGGCCAGGTTGACGCCGATCTCGAACGTGCCGGCGTAGCCGTTGCCGCTCTTTGTGAGCGGCAGGGTTAGGGTTTTGCCGCCCTGGTTGAAGATGCCATCAGCGGCGTTCTTGGTGCGGCCCTGGCCTTTCGCGATGTAAGGAGCGTTAGCGAAGATTTCATCGATCTGGGCCTCTTCAAAGAAGAGCTGCGAGGTGAATTCGTATGACTTTCCTGCAGAGTTAGCAGCGCGCACCTTGAAGTGGATGTGCACTGCACGGCCCTGGTACCAGCCGGGGAAGATCGTGGTGAACTTCACCTGACCAGCGGAATCGGTGATCTGGGAGCCGCGGAGGAACTGCTTGCCCTTCGTGTTGAAGCTGCGATCCGTGGCATCGGAGTAAACGCCGGCGGCATCGCAGTGCCAAACATCGACAACGGCGGCCGCGAGGGCTGAGCAGCCCGCGCCCGTTACGCCTGACACCTTGAAGGCGAGGAGCAGCGGCACGCCGGCAGAGGTGGCCCCGCTTGCGGGGTCGGATCGTATGTCCGAGCGGTTCAGTTTTTGTTCCACAAAGTAGGGACCTTCGCTGAGCTCGGGGCTGACGACGCAGGTGGGCAGCTTGGTGGCCGAGGCGGAAGCGGACGAGTTGGCGGCGACGCCCGCCGAGGAAGTCGCGGCGCCTGCCTGGGCTGGAGTCGAAGGCGAGCCGGTGGCGGAGGACTTGTCGTTCGAACCGGAGCACCCCGCTCCGACGGTGACGAGCGCCCCGGCGCCACCCAGCAGGAAGAGGATTTCGCGGCGGTTGAGGATGCGGCCCACCTGGGCGTCGTCGTTGTCCATGGTCCCTCCGACGCAGACTGCGCGTGTTGATTGGAGCAACCGTAGCAGTGAAAGATTGGAGCGAGATTGAAGCGCGGTAAAGGCGCTCAAACCGACGGCCTGGAATTCGGGACCAGTCGGGTAGCGACGCGATCGAGGATCGCGTGTGCGACAGCGTACTTGCTGAGCAGCGGGAGAGCTTCGCTCTGGCCATCGTCGTGGAAGATCGTCACCTGGTTGGTCTCGGTGCCGAATCCGCTTCCGGCCGCGGAGACGTCGTTCGCAACGATGAATTGCAGGCGCTTTGCCGGGAGCTTGGCTCGCGCGTATTCGGCAAGATTCTGCGTTTCCGCTGCGAATCCCACCCGGACGCCGCCGCCGGAGAGGCTGGCGAGAATGTCCGGGTTCTTCGCCAAGTCGATGGTCATCGAGTCCGCATCGGCACTCTTCTTCAATTTGTGGTCCGCCGGGTGGGCCGCGCGGAAGTCTGCGGGAGCGGCAGCCA
>JBDSEP010000034.1:0-5433 GCA_039919985.1 Tepidiformaceae bacterium
CCTCGATTCCACTCCGGACCTCATCTCGATCAGTTCGCTCGATGGCTCTATTGCGTGGGCCAACCGGGCGCACATCGACGTGCTGCACTACGCCCCCGAAGAAATGGTCGGGATGAGCGGCCTCGACCTGATCCACCCCGAGGACCGTCAGCGGGCGGCCGATTCGCTCGCGAGGCTTGCTTCGGGTTCACCCACCTCCCAAATTGAGGCGCGGCTGCGCAGCAAGGGTGGTGAGTGGATCCACGTCGAACTCGTCGGTCGCATTCTGCCCGGCGGGAAACCGCGAATGGTGATCGTTTCGCGACCCCTGGGCGAACGATTGGAATATGTGCGGCTGCTGCGCGAAAGCGAGGAGCGCTTTCGAACCGTTGTCGATACCTCGCCGGACCTCGTCTCCATACTCGACGAGGATGGCCGGATCACCTTTGCGAACGCATCCCACGTTCACCGCCTTGGCGTTCAACCCGCGGAACTGCTCGGACGCACAGCTCAATCTCTGGTCCATCCGGACGACCGTGGTATCGCGTTCGATACTTTTCGCAGAGTGGCGAAGGACGGCGGACAGGCGATGTTATCCGTCCGGCTCGGCCACGCCGATGGCCGCTGGCTCCCCTTCGATGTCGCCGCTGGCCAATTCATTGGCCCCACAGGCGCGCCCGGCCTCGTTGCCATCTCGCGCGACGAGTCGGCGCGGGAGGCCGCCATGGCCGAGCTTGCGCGCCTCTCCACCACGCTCGCCGTCCAACAGGAGCACTCCCCCGATGGCGTGCTCGTCGTCGATGAGCATCAGCACGCCATCTCCTACAACTCTCGCTTCCTGGAGCTCTGGAGCATGCCCGCGAGTGTCGTTGAAACGGGATTGGAAGGGCGCACTGCCCACGTAATCGGCCAACTCGCGGACCCGCATGGCGTCCAAAAACAGCTCGCTGAGCTCTACGCCGATCCACAGAGGACCGCCGAGTCCGAGGTCTCGTTGCGCGATGGACGACGACTGGAGATGCATACCGCACCCCTCGTCGGCCCCGACGCCACGGCCTACGGACGCGCCTGGTACTACCGCGATGTCACCGAGCGGAAGGTGGCGGAAGAGGCGCTTCGCAACAGCGAGGAGCGCTACCGGCGGCTGGTCGAACTCTCCCCGCTGACCATCGCCGTGCACCGCGCTGGCAAGCTTCTCTACATTAACGATGCAGGGGGTTTGCTCTTCGGGATGGATCCGCAGACGCTGGTCGGCCGGCAAGTTTTCGACCTTGTGCACCCGGAGGACCACGCCGCCGTACACGCCGCTGCCAACCGGACGGAGTCAGCGACCGGTACGAAATTCGTCGAGGCACGAGTGCTGCTCCCCGGCGGCACCATCCGCCACGTCGAACTGGCCAGCGGCCAGACCACCTACGACGGCCGGCCGGCCACGCAGACGGTGCTCCGTGACATCACCGACCGACTCGTCGCGGAGGAAGCCTTCCGCGAGAGCGAAAAGCGCTACCGCGCGGTCGTCGAGAGCTCCCCGGATGCGATCGTGCTGCACGACGGCGAGGTGCTCCTCTATGCCAACCCTGCGGCAGCGCTGTTGGCTGGCGCGCCGGACGCCGCGAGCATGATCGGCCACCACTGGAACGAATTCCTGGCCAGCCCGTCGCCGGAAGCCTTACGCACCACGATGCAGCGCACCGCCGAGAGACGACGCTTCACCGTGGAAGAGCCGCGCTTCCTCGTGAAACGCAACCTTACAACGCAGCTCGAAATGTCTTTCGCGCCCACCCTGTTCGACGGCCGGGAGGCCCTCCAAGTGGTGATTCGCGATGTCAGCGAGCGTCGTCGTGCCGAGCAGGAGCGCCTGGCCCTGGAGCGCGCCCTTCTCGAGACCCAGAAGCTCGAAAGCCTCGGCGTGATGGCCGGCGGTATCGCCCACGATTTCAACAACCTGCTCGTCGCAATCATGGGGAATGCTGGCCTCGCGACCATGGAGTTGCCGCCGGGTTCGCCCGTGCAGGCTTACCTCCACGAGATCGAGACGGCCTCCCAGCGCGCTGCCGACCTCGCGCGGCAGATGCTCGCTTACTCCGGCAAAGGCCAGTTCCTCGTCAGCTGGACCAACCTGGGCGATCTCGTCCAGGAGATGGGGAACCTGCTCCAGGCATCCCTGCCCAGGCGCGTTCGACTCTGCTACCAGCTCGCGCCGGATCTTCCCCAGGTGAAGTGCGATGCGACCCAGATCCGTCAGATTGTGATGAACCTCGTGATCAACGCCGCAGAGTCGATCGGCGATCGCGAAGGCGTGATTACCGTCACGATCGGCGAAGTTGAAGTCGGCCCGGGCGACCCGGCCGTCCCGGGGGAGGCGCTCCAACCTGGCCGACACGTCTTCCTCGATGTCAGCGACACCGGTGCCGGGATGGACGAAGCGACCCGTACACGCATCTTCGAGCCCTTCTTCTCCACAAAATTCACCGGCCGAGGCCTCGGGCTGGCGGCAGTCCTCGGGATTGCACGCGGTCACTCCGGTGCAATTCGCGTGGAAAGCGAACCTGGCGTCGGCACTACCTTCCGCTTGCTTCTGCCAGCCCGCGAGGTGGGGCCGACGTACTCCCAGTCCCTCGCGCCAACGCTTGCGCCGACGGAAGTTGGCGGGCGCGTCCTTGTGGTGGACGACGAAGAGAGCGTTCGACGGGTCAGCCAAAGCATGCTCCAACGGCTCGGATACGAAGTCATCGCCTGCCGCGATGGGGATGAAGCGCTGGCCGCCGTTGCGCTCTACTCGAACCCCTACACGGTGCTGCTACTGGACATGCTGATTCCCGGCTCGGGCGGCAGCGATGTCCTCCGCCGCCTGCGCGCCGTCGGGACGGATTGCCCCGTCGTCCTCATGAGCGGCTACAGCGAAGAGGAAGCGCTCCATGGCCTTCCCGAAGGCACGCAGGCCGCCTTCCTTCAGAAGCCCTTTACGATGGCCGAACTGAAGGACGTGATCGAAACGCTGCTCCGCAATGAGGCGAGCGAAGCGACCGGGACCTAGATGTCCAGGTTCTTCACCGAGGCGGCATTCGCCTGGATGAACTTCCGGCGGTGCGCCACCTCGTCGCCCATCAGTTCGTAGAAGAGGATGTCCGCCTCGGCCGCATCGTGCACATTCACCTGCAGAAGCGCGCGGGTGTCGGGCTTCATGGTGGTATCCCAGAGTTGCTCGGCGTTCATTTCACCAAGGCCCTTAAAGCGCTGCACGTTCAGGTTCTGCTTCTTACTCTTGCGGAACTCGTCCAGCTGCGCGTCGCTGTAGAAGTACTTCACGTCCTTGCCCGCTGCCGCACGATAGAGCGGAGGTTGGGCGATGTAGAGGTAGCCGCCATCAATCAACTCCGGCATGTTCCGGAAGAAGAAGGTGAGCAGCAACGTGCGAATGTGCGCCCCGTCAACGTCGGCGTCCGTCATGATTATCACTTTGTGGTAGCGCAACTTCGAGACGTCCCACGTTTCGCGGATACCAGTGCCCAGCGCGGAGATCACGAGCCGGATCGCCTCGTGGCCGAGCATCTTATCGGGCCGCGCCTTCTCTACGTTTAGGATCTTGCCGAACAGCGGCAGAATCGCCTGGTTGCGGCGGTCCCGTCCTTGCTTCGCCGAGCCACCGGCGCTGTCGCCCTCGACGATGAAGATCTCCGATTCTTCCGGGTCCCGGCTCGAGCAGTCCGCCAGTTTGCCCGGAAGTGTGCCGCTCTCTAGGGCCGACTTGCGGTGCACCAGATCTCGCGCCTTGCGCGCCGCTTCGCGCGCCCGTGAAGCCATCAGGCACTTCTCGATAATCCGCCGACCATCGTTCGGGTTCTCTTCGAGGTGCTGGGTGAGCGCTTCCGCGAGCACGCTCTGCACCTGCCCCGAAACCTCTGGGTTGCCCAGCCGCGTCTTCGTCTGCCCTTCAAACTGCGGCTCCGGCAGCTTCACCGAAATCACCGCAACCAGCCCTTCGCGGACGTCGTCCCCCGTGAGGTTCGGGTCGTTGTCTTTTAGGATCTTGTTCTTGCGCGCGTAGTCGTTGAGGACGCGGGTGAGCGCCATGCGAAAGCCAGTCAGGTGGCTGCCGCCATCGATCGTGTTAATCGAGTTCGCGAACGTGAACACCGATTCGTTGAACCCATCGTTGTACTGGATAGCACATTCGATCGCGTTGCCATCCACTTCGCGGTCTACGTAGATTGGCTCCGGATTCACCGCCTCGCGCTCGCGGTTCACATGCCGAACGAAGCTCTTAATCCCGCCCTCGAAGTAGTAGTTCTGCTCCTGCCCATCGCGCTCGTCCAACAGGTGGAACCACACGCTCTTCGTCAGATACGCGTACAGGCGCAGCCGCTCCGATTCGATCTTGAAGTCGAAATCCACGCTCTCGAAGATGCTGTCATCTGGGAGGAAGCTGATCGTCGTGCCGCGTCGGCGCGGCGTGCCGTTCAGGCTGATCGGGGTGAGTTCGGTTTGTGGCGCGCCGCACTGGTACTCTTGGCGGTACACCCGGTTCGCGTGATTCTCGCCCTGCGCCTCGGCGTCCGGCACCACCTCCACCCAGAGATCCTTCGAGAGCGCGTTGACTACGCTCGCGCCCACACCATGCAGGCCACCCGAGACCTTGTAGCCACCGCCGCCGAACTTGCCTCCGGCGTGCAACACGGTGAGCACCGTCTCCACCGCCGTCTTCCCAGTCTGCTTCTGGATGTCCACGGGGATGCCGCGTCCGTTATCGCGGACTGTGCACCAGCCACTTTTGTGGATGATCACCTCCACGCGGTCGCAGAATCCCGCCATCGCTTCGTCCACCGCGTTATCAACAAGCTCTTTGATGAGGTGGTGCAGGCCGGATTTGTCGGTCGTCCCGATATACATTCCGGGCCGCCGGCGGACAGCTTCGAGCCCTTCGAGCACCTGGATATTTGCGGCTGTGTAGGAACCGGTGGACACTTCTTGGGTTGTCATAAAGAGGTAGTTCTGCCCTCGGCGGCCGCCCTGGCAAGCTCCGGGCTGAAACCGCTTGGATACATGATCAGTTTACTACAAACGGCCGTATTGAGCCACCGTTTAGATTCAGCCAGCAGTTCGCGCCGGGGCCTGGTTAGCCCTCTGTACTTGAAGCAGTCGACCCGCCGCGTCGCTCCTGTGCCCACTTCTCGCAGGCCGGCAGCAGCAGCGTGAACTTTGAGTCCACGTCCTCCCTGTGGCCACGCGCGTCGCGATGAAACTGGTCCGCCTGCAGGTGGCTCGTCGGCGTCCGGTCGAACACTCCTGTCGTTTACACTCCGCCTATGACCGAGTCCGCCCAACCAAGGCAGAGACCTTCGATCGACGACTACCTCATGGGCATCGCCGTTGCCGTCCGGGCGCGAGCCAACTGCCGCGGTCAACGCGTCGGTTCGGTCATTGTGCAGGATGGTCGCATCATTTCCACCGGCT
>JBDSEP010000072.1:0-7062 GCA_039919985.1 Tepidiformaceae bacterium
GGATTGCTCGTCGGGAACTCGAATCCCTGGCTTGCAAGAAGGCTTGATGCAATGGGAGATGGCACCAAGCCGGAAGTCTTAGGTGAGCGAGGGCCACTCCGCCGACAGCCCACCCCCATTCAGCCGGACGGGTACAGTACCACGGATTTCCACCGTTGCGCCACGCGTGGAGGAGAAGACGTACGGCGGGCGGGAGGACGCGGGGCGCGCAAGAGCCGCCCTCTTCGGAGGGCGGCTTTCGATTGATGCGGGTAGTGCTAGTTGCTGGTGGGTTGACCGACGGGGGCCGAGGAGGACCATTGCTGCATGGCCTCTTTGCCGGGGCGATCGACGTGAACCTTGTCGTCGACTTCAGTCACCCAGGCTGTGGGGATCCAGTGGTGCTGGCCCGAGGCGTCCTTCGTAAGCTTGATCGAATCGCCTTCGACCTTATCGACGGTGCCGAATTGCCCGTTTTCGGAGCAGACGACTGGCATGTGTTCGCGAATCTGATCTGTATTCATACCTTGAGACTAGCCTCGGAAGTGGACTCCCGACGCAACAAAGATGGCCACCGGAGTACCAAGGGCGTGACAGGCCGCCGGCCGAAGTGGCCGAAACGCGTAGTGGATCAGGCTTCGACTTCGTGGCGTCCGCCTTGCATGGTCAGCCCAGCGAGGCGATCGGGGATCCAGAGGCGAAGGAGTTCAAGGAGGTCATCCCTGGCCTGGATAAGACTGTGCCCAGCCTCGCCGTAGAGCACGATGCGTTTCGGTTCGAGGGCGCGGCGGTAGATGTCCTCGCTCGCTTCGTGGCTGAGGATCGTATCGGCCATGCCGTGAACGAGGAGCAGTGGCTTCCCGAGCTGTTCGACCTGGCGAGTTCCGTGAAGTTGGGGCGAGAGCGAGGCTACGGCCACTACGGCGGGGCTGAGTTCCGCCGCCTTGATCACAACGGCGGCGCCAAAGCTATGTCCGACGAGCACGAGGTCCATCGCGCCGATGCCCTTAAGGAACGAGCAACCGGCGAGGACATCAGCCACGCACTCCTCGAACTCGTTGGGGCGGCGGTAGTTCAGGCGGAGGACGGTCACTCCATCCGGTTCGAGGGCGGACGCGAGGCGGGAATAGAGGGCGTCGGCCGGGCCATCCAGTCCTCCCATAGCGCCACCCACGCAGACAATGGCGCCCGTGCCCCCTTCCACGGGGTGGAGCACTCCCTCGATCGCGCCGCGGGTTGTTTCGAGCACGACGCTGAGGATGCCGTCTGTTTCCGTGGGGGCGGCACTAACGCGGATGACGCGAAGCTCAAGATCTGCGCCTGCAGGAGGTTCGTCATCCCACATGTTCCCGGCCACGATTGGGAATCATACCCGTAGCTGGCGGGAAAAGTTGAGGGCGGGAATCGAGTGCCATCCCGTTCCTCTTAGAAGATGCGCTGATACCATCAGCGGACGTATTGAGCATCCTGCTCAGCGGCCCACAGGAGTCTCCCACCAACGATGTGTGGCCTCGCCGGAATCTTGCGCGCAGAATCCGAACCAGTCCCGCCAGGCTTGATCGACGCCATGGTAGCGACGCTGCGCCACCGCGGGCCGGACGGCGAAGGCTCGTATTTCGCGCCGGGGATCGGATTTGGGCACACCCGGCTGGCGATCATCGACTTGACTGCGGCCTCGGACCAGCCATTCATCGATGAGGCGGCCGGGCTGGCGATGGTCTTCAACGGCGAGATCTACAACTACCTTGAGCTGCGCGCGGAGCTAAAGGGGCTTGGATTCGCGTTCCGCAGCAATGGGGACGGCGAGGTGTTGTTGCGGGCGTACGAGGCGTGGGGGATAGACTGCCTGCCGCGATTGAACGGCATGTTCGCGTTTGCGCTCTGGAATAGCAGGAAGCGGCAGCTGCTGCTGGCTCGTGACCGGTTCGGCGAGAAGCCGCTTTATGTCGCGCGGTCGCCGCGCGGCGTGGCGTTCGCCAGCGAGATGAAGGCGATCCTTGCGATTCGGCCGGAGCTGCGAGTGCCGAACCGCAAGGCGGTCTACCGTTACCTCTCTCGCGGAGACCTGGACCTGGACCACGAGAGCTTCTTCGAAGGGATAGAGAGCGTGCCCGCGGCGCACTACCTGCAGTTGGATTCCGATGGCCGCGGCGTGGCGAAGCGCTACTGGCAGGCCACCAGTACTGCAATCCCCGGGAGTCGCGCCGGCCAAGTGGAGCACTTCCGGGAGCTGCTGTTCGACGCCGTTCGTTTGCGATTGCGGAGCGATGTGCCGGTCGGCAGCAGTCTGAGTGGTGGCCTCGACTCTTCGAGCATTGTCGCCACTATCGACGCGCAGAAGAGCAGCCAGGCGGTGCACCAGAAGACGTTCAGTGCGCGCTTCAGGTCGCGCCAGCATGACGAAGGGCAGTTCATCAACCTGGTGACCTACCAATCCCAGGCGGAAGCACACGATGTGTGGGTGGAGCCGGAACTCTTCATCGCAGAGTTCGAGCGATTGCAGTGGCACCAGGAAGAGCCGATCGCTTCGACCTCTCCGTTCGCTCAGTGGCTGGTGATGCGCCTGGCGCAGGAGAACGGGACAACCGTTTTGCTGGACGGGCAAGGTGCGGACGAATTGCTTGCGGGGTACGACCAGGCGCAGGGGATGCTCTGGGCCCACTGGTTGCGGCGGGGGCGGGTGGACAAAGTGGGACGAGAAGTATTCTCGTTTGCGCGGCGTTACCGAACGTTGCGCGACCCGGCGCTGTTCTCAGCGTACTACTCGCTGCCCGGTGGGTTTCGTGACGAACTTGTGGAGCGCTACTACCGATCTTCTAAAGTCGTCTCCCCAGAGCTTCACCGAGAGTTCGCGCCGTCCCATGTGGACTCGCCTGAGCCGTTCCCGGACAGGCTGCGCAACGAACTCGTGCGCTGGCAGACGGTGACGCAGTTGCCGGAGTTCTTGCGCTACGCGGACCGCAACAGCATGGCCTTCGGACGTGAGGTTCGGCTGCCATTCCTCGATCATCGACTGGCGGAGTACTGCTTCAGCCTGCCGCCGGACCTCCTGTTGAGCAGGGCAGTGACCAAAGTGGTGCTGCGCGAAGCGATGCGCGGGATTGTGCCGGACGAGGTGTTGGACCGGAAAGATAAGCTGGCCTACGCCCCGCCCCAGAAGCAGTGGAACCATGGTCCGCTGCGGCCATGGCTGGAGCGGACGCTGCAGGCCGCCGAGCGCCGCGACGAGGTGTTCAACCCGAAGACGGTGGTCGGGCTTCGAGAACGGCTGAATCGCGACGGAGGGGATACGTTGATGTGGCGAGTAGCGAGCACAGAGGCGTGGTTCCAACTGATGGTGGACCACCCTAACAAGGAATGCGCAGCGTCTGCGGAAATTAGTCCGATTAGCTGGTAACCTCCCCTTCGCACGTTTAGGTTTTGCTGCGGTGTTCATCCGCGCGCACCCTGGAACGCAGCATCCTGAAGACAGCAAAGAAGGAAGCACGAAAATGGCGATCTCATTTGAAGGCCAGGTAGCCCTGGTCACCGGTGCCGGCAACGGATTGGGCCGGGCATACGCCCTGGACCTGGCAAAGCGTGGCGCGAAGGTTGTCGTGAACGACCTCGGCGGTGACCCGCACGGACAGGGCGAAAACGCCTCTGCCGCCCAGAAAGTGGTGGACGAGATCAAGGCTGCGGGTGGCGAAGGTGCGGCGAACCACGATTCCGTCTCCAGCTACGACGGCGGATTCAACATGGTGAAGACGGCGATCGACACGTTTGGGCGGCTGGACGTGGTGATCTGCAACGCGGGCATCCTGCGGGATACGGCATTCCACAACATGAGCGAAGAGGACTGGGACAAAGTCTTTGCCGTCCATATCAAGGGCTCGTTCACCGTATTGCGGGCGGCCTGGCCCGTTTTCCGGCAGCAGGCTTACGGGCGGGTGGTACTCACGACCTCGTCTTCGGGCATCTACGGCCAGTTCGGGCAGGCAAACTACGGCGCCGCCAAGACAGCGATGCTGGGGCTCATGAACGTCCTGAAGCAGGAGGGCGCGAAGTACAACGTGAACGTCAACACGATCGCCCCCGTGGCGGGGACGCGGCTCACGCAGACGGTGATGTCCCAGGAGATGGTGGACAAGCTTGTGCCGGAGATGGTGGTACCAGCGGTGAGCTACATGGTCTCGAAGGAGTGCACGGATAGCGGATTGGTGATCGAAGCGGGCGCCGGCAACTTCAACCGCGCGGCCATCGTGAAGGGCCCAGGCGTGCGGCCAGGCCTGGACGACTTGAAGTCTGCGGAGTGGTGCCAGGAGAACTGGCCGGCCATAACGAGCCTGGAGGGCGCGGAGCCGCAGTGGCGCACGGGCCAGAGCATGAAGGACTTCCTCGCGAAGTAGCCTTCGAAGAGGCAGTTGCTACGGCGCGGGCTTGTCCACCCAGGCATCCGCGCCGGGCCACGTCTTCATCCGCATTCCGCCGGATCCATCGAACACAACGTAGCCCGCGGACTCGATTTCGAACACGAAGACGTGGGCGGGACCGGTAGGCCGCCAGTTCAGGAGCTCGAAGATGTGCTGCCAGTAAGGTTCCACGCGTTCTTCCGCCATCGGTAGGCAGCGACCGTAGAGCTTGACGTCGCCCTGCTTGCCGTCCTTGTCGGTGGTCACGCAATGGATCGCGCAGCGCGGGTCACGGAGCAGATCAAGCATCTTCTTCGATTGCCACATTCCGCCGAGGACGAGTTCGCCATCGAAGAAGGTGTATTCGATCGGCGTGATGCGCGGCGAGCCGTCTTTCCGGAGGGTGCCGAGCATCACGAGGTCGTACGCGGAGAACCGCTGTTCCGCGAGGGCCGCCAGTTCGGGAGATTCCTGTTCGAACTGTTGCCAGCTTGCCATCTGGTTACCTCCTGACGGGCTCGAGCGTTAGGACTTTAACGCATCGTGGCCAGAGCCGAACGGGCAGACGGCGGGTCCGTGGCCTGCGAAGCATCACCGATTCGGATAGACTTTGGGCAACGAATCTCCATTTTCTTCACCACTGCGAGGCACGAATGAACTATCACGATACCCCAGAAGAAGCCGTATTTCGCACGCAGGTGCGCAGCTTTATTGAGAGCGAAGCGCCGAAGAACTTGGTGCGCGGGGAGGGCGGCTTCGGCGGCGCGGGCGAAGCGTGGAAGGCCTGGGTGAAGAAACTGGCCGACAAGCATTGGGTCTGCCCGGCGTGGCCCACGGAGTATGGCGGCGCCGGGATGAGCGTGATGGAGCAGTTCATCTTCAACTGGGAGATGGCTGAGGCGCGCACGCCGCGACCGGGCGGAATAGCGACCGGGTTCGCGGGGCCGACGCTAATTGTGCACGGGACAGAGGAGCAGAAGCAGAAGTACCTGCCGGAGATCCTGGACGGCGAGACGGTGTGGTGCCAGGGGTATAGCGAACCTGGCTCAGGAAGCGACCTTGCCAGCTTGCAGACGCGAGCGATCCGCGACGGCGACGATTACGTGGTGAATGGCCAGAAGATCTGGACCTCCGGCGGGCATATGGCGAAGTGGATGATTCTGCTCGCGCGGACGGATCCGGAGGCACCCAAGCACCGCGGGATTACCTACTTCGTGGTCGACATGAAATCTCCGGGCGTTACAGTGCGGCCGCTGATCAATATGGCGATGACCCACGAGTTCAACGAAGTGTTCTTCGAGGACGTGCGGATACCGAAGGAGAACATTATTGGCGAGGAGAACCGTGGCTGGTACCTGGCTCAGACAACGCTGAGCTTCGAGCGCTCGAACATCGGGGGCGCGGTTGGCGCGCGCCAGGGCGTGGAAGACCTGATCCGGATGGCGAAGACGAACGGCGCAAGCAAACTGCATTCCGAGCCAGCGGTGCGGTACGAACTCGTCGACCGCCTGGTGGAGACGGGCGTGGCCACGCAGATGAGCCTGAAGATCATTTCGATCCAGGCGAAGGAGGGGATCGCTCCCGGCCACGAGGCGAGCGTAGCTAAGATGTACGGCACGGAGCTGAACCAGCGCATCGCGCGGACGGCGATGAAGGTGTTCGGAATGCATGGCCAACTGGATTCGAAGACGGAGGGCGCGGATGCATCGAGCTACGGGCGCTTCCGATACCAGTACCTGCGTTCGATCGCGAACACGATCGAAGGCGGGACGAGCGAGATTCAACGGAACATCATCGCCACGCGGGGCCTGGGGCTGCCACGAGCGTGACGCGCAGCGAGAACCCGGCTGATGCAACGGTAGCGGAGCTGCTCGAGCGAATCGCGGAGGCGCGAGCGGTGCTAGACGAGGTGGTGGCGCCACTCTCCGATGCGGAGCGCGAGCGGTCGCTGGGGGGAGCGTGGAGTGTGAAGCTGCACCTCGCGCACATCGCTGATTGGGAGGTCGGCATCCTCGCGTTGCTGCGACATGAGTCGGGTGTGGAGGCGATGGGCCTGACGGAGGCGTTGTGGAAGGGCGGCGACACGGACGCGATGAACGAGGCGATGGCGACACGCGCCGAACAGACGTCGCTGGACGAGGTGCTCTCCCGGTACGGCAACGTGCATCGGGAGTTGGTGAGCCAGATAGAGGGCATGGCCGATTCGGATTTGCAGCTGCCGTACTCGCACTTCCATGCCGGTGCGAACGAGGGAGATACTGCGCCGATCCTTGGCTGGATCGCCGGGAACACGTTTGGGCACTATCCGGAGCATGCGCAGTGGATTACCGAGGGGCTGGCGGACGGTTAAGGGCTGACTGTTCCGGCAGGCGCGCCCGCAAGATGTCGGCGGGCTAAGCTTCAGCGCATTCACACCATCGAGGGGCCGAGCCATGGTTCTCAGCGACCGCACCATCCGCCGCGAGATAGAAGCGGGGACGATTGGCATCGATCCGCTCGGGCCGGACGCAGTGCAGCCGGCGAGCGTTGACCTTCGCCTGGGGAACCTATTCCGGGTGTTTCGGAATTCGAAGATCCCGTTTATCGACGTGAAACGAGACTACCCCGACCTGACGGAACTGGTGGAGATCGACGACAGCCACCCGTTCGTACTGCACCCGGGCGAGTTCGCGCTGGCCACAACCTTCGAGCG
>JBDSEP010000074.1:0-3751 GCA_039919985.1 Tepidiformaceae bacterium
CCGTCCTCTTCGCGGAGGAGCGCCTCCCCAACCCAGGCGTCGTCGGGCGTGTCGTGGTCCATGAGCGGCGCTTCCCGTCGACCACGACGGCCGCCGTCGATCGCCAGGTTGCGCGCAATCGTGAATAGCCAGGCTTCGAAAGGCCGTCCAAAATCCTGGTACGTTGGGAGTCGGTCGATCGCCCGGCGATACGTCTCGGAGACGAGGTCTTCGGTGTGGTGCTGGTCTCGGACGAGTGAGTAGACGAAGCGATAGAGCACCGGCGCGGTCCGGTCGTAGAGTTCTCCGAAGGCGTCCGGGTCCGTCCTTGCGGCGGCGATGAGTGTTGATTCGTCCACGTTGCAAGGGTAACGACGAACCAGACCCGCGGTAACGCTTCCCGCGCGGACGAATGTTGGGTATCCTTGCGCGTCACTACAGGAGGCGACGATGCCCAGCACCCCAGCGAAACCGACCAAGCCCACGGCAAAAGCCGCCGCCACTCGGCGTGCCGCGACGAAAACCGCCGCTCCCGCCACGAAAGCCAGCGCGACTTCCCGCTCAGCCGCGAAAGCGATCGCCCCAGCGAAAACCACGAGGGCCGCTGTAAAGACCACTGCCGCGCCGAGGACGACTGCGAGGAAGTCCGCTCCGAAGCCTGCCGCAATAACGAGCAGGTTCCCCCGCAGCGTTTCGCTCAAGAACGGCAAGAAGGTTGAGCTACGCTTGATGGGCGACGGGGACGTGCAGCGAATGCTCGCGTTCGCTGACGGCCTGCCCGCAGACGACCTGCTCTTCCTGCGCCTGAACATTGGCGAAGCGGGGGCTGTGCAAGATTGGATTGAGGATATCGAGGCCGGGCATTCGCTCACGGTGCTCGCTATGGACGGAGATGCGATCGCGGGATACGGGTCGTTGCATCTGAACCCCGCCTCGTGGATGCGGCACCTTGGGGAGATCCGGATGCTCGCCGGAGTGCCATACCGCGGCGGCGGGCTCGGGCGCGTGCTGGCCAGCGAGATCTATGCGGTCTCGAGCGCGATGGGCCTGCGGAAGCTCTCTGCGCAGATGACCCTCGACCAGGGCGGCGCGCGCGCGACCTTCGAACGGCTGGGCTTTAAGCCCGAAGCGCTGCTCACGGACTGGGTGGTGGCCAAAGACGGACGCACGCGCGACCTGCTGGTGATGGCCTACGACCTGGAGGGCCTGACGGACACGGTGGACGGGTAGGGGCGCGGGCGCCGTTCCACTCCCAAGGAACCGGATCTGGGCGGACGCCGCGGCCGACACGTCGTCAGCGGCGCCACCCTACCGTCTTTACCCAATCGTAAGCGTGAGCGACCACGGGCCGCGAACGATCTCGGCTTTTCTCGTGGTGCGAACAGTCACCGACCGTAAGGGGTGCTGGATCTTCGTAAATTACGAACACCGTCGTTGTTCCAGACCCGATCTTGCCACCAGCGTCGGTGCTGTAGTTCTCCTGCCAACCGTCCTCTTTCATGGGACGCCCGTCCGCGTCAATGACCTCCCACGAGACAATCAGTGCGTTCGTGACAGGGTCGCTTTCGGAGGGCCAGTTGCCCTGGAGTACCAACAACAGGTGCGCAGGACGACCCGGTCGGCGGGTGACGTGCGCTTGCAACACGAGCCCCGGATTCCCCTCATTCGTACCGAGTACCGGAATGCGCGTGGGCTCGCTTGAGTTCGCCGCAGACCGAATCGAATCCACATCCAACGTGACGCGCGCCTCGTCGCTGGCCGCGACCTGCCTGGCAAACGGCCCAAAATCGAGCTGAATCGGCGTATCGAAGCTCGTGGCCACGAACGAGGCGGTATGTGAGCCGTCTCCGTTGTTCCAGTCGCGCAATGGAGCGAAGCGTCCGTCCTTGCCGGGAACGACGATCTGCGGCAGCCGCAGCGCTGTGAGGCCGGGCGGGAACGTGTACGTGACCTCGGTGGAGTTTCGTGAACGGACGGCCGTCGCAGCAACGGTGATGCCGTCTTCTGAGACGCTTGGAGCAGTCAGCTGTTGCAAGGCCAGCACTTCGCGCAGGCTCGACGCCCTGGGCGGCTCAACCCGGAGAACCCAGGGTCCACTTTGGTCTGCCACTTCCCCAGACGGGCTCACTCTTCGGATCTTCGCCACGGAAACAATCGGCGTTTCGCCCTGATGTATCGGCGGAAGCCTGAAGACCCCGCTCGCACGCGCCTGCACCTCGCCGTCAGCGTAACTTCCCGCAAAGCCATTCAGCCGAAGATCCTCGGGCATGAACAGATAACTCCCGGCGCCCGCTGAATCCCGGATTCTGAACGAGACAAGGGTATCCGTCCCAGAGAATTCGGCTTCCGACAGAGTAAGCGTAAGGTTGCCGACCGCAGCCTCTGCGGTTTGGCGAACAACCCCGGCATTAGGGCGGCCGTCCGAATCGTTGTTAAACACGAAGTACGCTAACGCACCAACCAGTACGGCGACCGCCAACCCGACTATTGTTATGGCCGTAGGAACGGTAACACGAAGACGAAATCGATTGCCCATGGTCACACCTCCATTTCTTGAGCCGTTGAACTAATTGGTGGCGTATGGGCCAGGCGCTTTCCCATTGGTTGTTGTAGCTCGTACCGTAGGGTACTTTGAACGAATTATATGCGAGCCAACTGACTGAATATACTGGATTACATATACTTCCACCGTTACCTATCGCACCTCGCCAGGTAGCATCCCCGCCGGTCGCCGATGATGCACCCGTGGGGCCGTACCGGTACGTAGGTGTATTAGACACGCTTATGGCTGCCATAAACGTTTCGAACGCGCTATACCCAGACTCGACACCATAGGGACCGTACACCTCCATTCGCCAGCAAGTGAAACTGCTCGCGTAAAGGACGACTTGCACGTCTATTTTCGGCCTGATATCAACGATAGAATATCCTGTCCACCCTGACCATGTACCGGAAGTTGTTAGATATGCGTAGTTTGTCCCCGAATCATGCAGATAGTAGGTGTAAGTTTGACCATAGTAAGCGTAAGCGACACCGTTAGCAAAGTAGCCCACCATGACCGCAGCGAAAAACGCCAAGGACAGCCTTACCGTTGCGCCGTTTACCCTCGTACGGATGCTCATGCGATCCTCCCATCGTTTGGTTGGGAGAATTGTCGTTGCCTTGGTCGGTGCTTGTAATCCCACCGTAAGTAGGGCTTTCACCCCACCGGCGGTTGGGTTTTTTTGCCATCAGATCTCGAGGACGCCTGAGCTTCGCACCACGCCAGCCACGCAGAGCGATTCTGGCGCCGCCATTTCCCGAGTTCGCGGATATCACCGCATCCCGTTGTTGCCTTGAGCTCTTCGACGTGGGATCGGATGGTGCTTAGCGCCACATTCAGTCCGTCGGCGATCCGCTGCTCGGTCTGCTGATCTTCCAGCCCGGCAAGGACCCGCGCCTTTGCATACGTGATCCGCGCCCAGCCAATCTCCGCCTGTTTTCGTGGCACCGCCCGTTCCTCCAGCAACTGTGAGGAAGTTCGCTCGCGCGCTCTTCCGCTGGCTTGGACTGTACACCTCGATTGCAAATGCGAATCAAGTCTTTTTTTGTAAAATGTGGTCCAGTCCCAAGCATGGTCTTCGAACAGCCAAGCGCTAGGCGAGCGGAGCGCTGGCGGCGGTTGCCGCGTCCTTCAACTGGTCGAAGGATTCGCGGATGAGGGTGGCCACGCGGTCCACGTCCGGCACGAGCTTCGGGTCCGCGCAGATGCCCCAGTAGAGGACGCCGTTGT
>JBDSEP010000141.1:0-5577 GCA_039919985.1 Tepidiformaceae bacterium
GCGGAAGAATCGTGCGGAAAATGTACGCCCTGCCGCGAGGGGCTGCCCCGGCTTTTGGCGGGGCTTGAAGGTACGCGGTCCGAATTGGAGGTGCGGGAACTGCTGGACGTAATCGGATTGGCGTCACTCTGCGGCCTGGGCCAGATGGCCCCCGGTCCAGTGCGCTCGGCTCTGCATTTCTGGCCGGAGTTGTTTGCATGAGCTTCCTCCTGAACGGCATCTCAACAGCCGCGGCCGGCTCAATCCTCGATACGCTGCTGGCGGAGGGCGTAGAGCTGCCGCACCTCTGCAAGGATGACAATCTCCCTCCCATCGGGGCCTGCCGAACATGCCTGGTGGAGGCCGATGGACGTATCCTGGCGGCCTGCGCCACGCCTGCCGCCAACGTCCGGGTGGTCGAGACAGAGAGTCCTCGCGTGCGGGAGCTGCGACGAAGCGTGCTGCTGCTCACGCTCGCGATGCAGACGGACTCAGACTCGCCTGACCAGGGCGGTCCGCTCGCCTCAACGCTATCTGAAACGGTTGCCGGTGAAGGCGTCGGGGAGCTGCGACTCGAACCAGCGAGCGACGACGCGGTCGACGCATCGAACCCGTTCTTCAGATTCCACGAGTCGGCATGCATCCTCTGCGGTCGTTGCGTCTCGGCCTGCCAGTTGTTGCAGCACATCAGCGCGATCGGCCTTGCCGGGCGTGGGCGAGAGACGCGCGTAATTGCCGGGGCTGGCCTCACCTTCGGCGAGTCCGTCTGTACCTCTTGTGGGTCCTGCGTCGCGGCCTGCCCAACAACCGCCCTGCGCCCCAAAACAGGGGGCGAACGTTGACCCGCGTCTCCTCGACCTGCCCCTACTGCGGCGTCGGCTGCGGCATCGCCATCACTACGGACGCGGCCGACCGCATCCGCTGGGTGGACGACGAACCCGGCAATCTCTCGAGCGATGGCATGCTCTGCGTGAAGGGGCGATTCGGGACGACCTTCGTGAACCACGCCGATCGCCTAACCACACCCCTAATTCGTAGCAACGGGGAGCTTCGCCCAGCCTCCTGGGATGACGCGTTGAACCTCGTTGCCGCGCGGTTCAGCGAATTCCGCGGTCACTTCGGCAGCTTCGCCTCCGCCAAGGCGACCAACGAAGACGCCTTCGTCCAGCAGAAGTTCGTGCGCCTGGTGATGGGCACGAACAACATCGATCACTGCACCCGTCTCTGTCACTCCCCCAGCGTCGAGGCGATGCTCACGCAGTTCGGCAGCGGAGCCACGAGCAATTCCTATTCGGACTACGAAGCCGCCTCCTGCATCCTCCTCGTCGGCTGCGATCCCGGGTCAAACCACCCGGTGATCGCTTCGCGCATGCGGCGGGCGATCGACGCGCGCGGCACGAAGCTCATCGTGGTGAATCCGCGGCGTATCGATCTCTGCGACCGGGCGACGCTTTTCCTCCAGCCGCGGCCGGGGACGGACGTTGCGCTCTTCACCGGCATGGCACGCGCCATCCTCGATGCGGGCGCCGAAAACCGCGCCTTCGTCGAGAGCCGCACCGAGGGCTTCGAGGACTGGCTTGCCGCCGTCCAGGAGGCAACCGTGGAGGAGTGCGCGGCCGCCTGCGGCGTACCAGCAGAGGATCTGCGGTCGGCGGCGATGATCTACGCTCGGCCCCCGGTGATCGATGCCAAGGTCCCGGGGAGCTGCCTCGTCTGGGGAATGGGGGTCACACAGCACACCAACGGCACCGCCAACGCGCATTCGCTGTTGAACCTCGCCCTGCTCACGGGACAGCTCGGTCGCCCCGGCTCTGGTGTCTCGCCCCTAAGGGGGCAGAACAATGTGCAGGGCTGCGGCGATGCCGGCTGCGTCCCCGATTCGTTGCCCGGCTACCAGCGCTACAGCGTCGAGGCGCTTGCGCCCTTCGAAGAACGCTGGGGCGGTGGCCTGTCGGCCGTCGAAGGGATGAAGGCGACCGACATGATCGAGCACATCGGTCAGGGCGACCTACGGGCTATGTACATCGTGGGCGAGAACCCGCTGCTTAGCGAACCGAACCTGCACCACGCAACAGAACTGCTACGCTCACTCGATTTCCTCGTAGTCCAGGACCTCTTCCTGCACGAGACGGCACAGATTGCCGATGTTGTTCTCCCAGCCTGCTCCTTCGCCGAAAAGGATGGCACCTTCACGAACAGTGAGCGTCGGGTTCAGCGGGTGCGCCGAGCGATAGCCCCCGTTGGTGAAAGTCGTGCGGATTGGGAGATAGTCTGCGACCTCGGCCGCCGTATGGCGCCCGCAACTGGAGTCGATCCCCGCCAGTTTGACTACGCGAACGCCGGTGAGATCTTCGCAGAGATGGCTGGTCTCACTCCATTTCTGCGGGGACTGAGCCACGAGCGGTTGGATCGCGAGGGTGGCATTCAGTGGCCCTGTTCCAGCGACGATCATCCCGGAACGCCGTTCCTCTACGGCGACTCCTTTCCTCGCGGACTCGGCAAGTTCGTCCCCGTCCGCCAAACCGCCGCCGCCGAGGAACTCCCTGACAGCGAATACCCGCTCATCATGAACACCGGTCGAATGCTCTACCACTGGCATGGCGGGACGATCACTCGCCGCGTCGCGGGATTGATGGAGCGCGCAGCTGACCTGCCCATCGCGCTCCATCCCGCTGACGCCGCGTTGGCTCGCATCGCGGATGGCGACAGCGTCGTCCTGTTTTCGAGGCGGGGGCGCGTCTCCGGGACGGCCGTGCTCACGGAGTCCCTGCGCCAGGGGAGCATCTTCGTACCCTTCGTGAAGCTCGGGGAGAGCTCCGCCAACTTCCTCACGAACAGCGTCTACGATGCCGTCTCGCGGATTCCCGAGTACAAAGTCTGTGCCGTTCGGGTGGAGAAGCGCCGCGAACGCCGCCGTGACAGCGAGGGCTCCGCCGCTCGTACGTCATGAGCCGCTACTGGCGCGCCGCCCACTGTTTGGCGTGATAGGTGATAACGATGTCCGCCCCCGCGCGACGAATGCTCGTGAGCGTTTCGTCCACGGCCCTCGCCTCGTCCAGCCAGCCGTTCTGGACGGCGGCCATGAGCATGCTGTACTCGCCGCTCACGTTGTAGGCGGCGACCGGCACGTTAACCGCGTCCCGAACCTGCCGGAGGACATCGAGGTAAGGCAATGCTGGCTTGACCATCACCATATCGGCGCCTTCTGCGAGGTCCGTCAAGACCTCGTCCATCGCCATGCGGCCATTCGCAGGGTCCATCTGGTAGCCGCGGCGATCGCCGAAGGCGGGGGCGCTATCCGCCGCCTCACGGAAAGGCCCGTAGAAGGCACTGGCGAACTTCGCGGCGTAGGAGAGGATGGGCGTCTGCGCGTAACCGCTCGCATCGAGAGCCTGGCGAATCACCCCCACCCGGCCGTCCATCATGTCGCTCGGGGCGATGATGTCGCAGCCCGCCTCTGCGAGGCTCACGGCAGTCTGCGCGATGAGCGGCAGGCTGGCGTCGTTATCCACCTCACCTCCCGCGCTGAGCAACCCACAGTGGCCGTGAGAGGTGTATTCGCAGAGGCAGACGTCGCCCACCACGAGCAGCTCCGGGCTGGCGTCTTTCAGCCGGGCGATAGCCTGCTGTACCACGCCATCGCGAGCCCACGCCCCACTCCCCTCCGCGTCCTTGCCCGCGGGCAGGCCAAAGAGCAGCACCGCGGGCACCTTTAGACGCGCGATCTCCGCCGCCTCCGCGCGCAGCGCGCCCAGGCCCAGGCGGTCCTGGCCCGGCATCGACGAGATCGGTTCGCGCGCAGAAAGGTTCGCGTCCACGAACAGCGGGTACACAAGGTGTTGCACCGAAAGCTCGGTCTCGCGGACGAGGCTGCGCAGCGCTGCGCTGCCGCGTAGGCGGCGGTGGCGCTTGAAGCGGTCGATTTCCATCGCTCGAGTCTATCATCAGCGCTCCGGAAGTCCCGCCCGATCGCTGCTATTCTGGCGAGGATGGAAAGACGGCTGCCGCCCCAGTACGACGGTTGGCAACAGTTCGAGGCGGCGTTCCGGCGCCTCTCGACGCACGACCTGGTGAGTCAAATCCAGGATGGTTCGCCTGACCGTCGCTTAGCAGCTCTCTCGGTAATAGACCTGGGGGAGGTGCCCGCGGCGACCGTCCACGATTGGATTCGGACGCTGCCCGACGCCGAAGCGAACGAGCTCGCCGGGGCGATCCCCGCGCAGCGCGTGCACGGCAGCTGCCACGACGACCTTCGCTGGGTGGAAGTCGCTCGTTTGGGCTACGAACGCCGCCGACTCCCGACCTTCCTCGTGATGCTCTTCTCCTCTCTCGAAGCGCTCGAAGCGCGCGGCTGTGCCGAGACCCCCGGGGCGTGGGAGAGCGTGGCGGATTGGCTCGGCGAGGTTTATGACGGGCTTCAGAAATCCAGGGACGACGAGGCGCTGGGCGATATCTCGCTCTTCGTGTTCGAAAACTACCTTGGCCGAGATGCCCTTTTTGAAGCATTCTGCGGGATGGTAGTAAGGCACGAAGAGCTTGCCATCAGGGTCTCATCAAACCCATCGCTCCTGCTCCCAGATCTGCCGCTCGAAAAGCAAAGGCTTGTGCTCGAAGAATGCGCCGCCAACGGCGGGCTACCGCTGAAAGAGTCCTGGTCGGCGTTGCACGGCCTGGCCTGAGGCGAGACGTCGTAGACGCCTCGCCGCTAGGACTAGATCGCGCACTCCCCTTCGCCGCGCTGCAGCTGGTAGAGCTCCAGCCGGTTCCAATCGATGAACATATTCTTGTTCTCGTCGATGAAATCTCCGGGGAGCGTGAGGTCTTTCACCGCGGTCTCGAACGGAGTGACGCCGATGCGGTCGAAGGTCGCGTTGAAAACCTCACCCGGCTGGCGGTTAGATTCGTAGACCTGGATCCAGCGCTCAACTGCCTCGGGAGCCTGCTTCGCGGGCATTCGCACCTTCAGCTGCTGACCAATGCGCATGTTCCCGTTTTCATAGTCGCCGCCCATGAAGACGTGGTATGCTGGAAGCTGTTGTGGCCCAACCTTCATCGCCGCGCCGTGAAAGCCGATGCTCGCGATATGGTGTTGTCCGCAGCTGTTCGGGCAGCCGCTCATTTTGATGTGCATCTGCCTGGTTAGCGGGTCGACGATGTTCATCGCTTCCAGCCTGGCCTGAATGGCCGCGTTCAAGCCCATCGAGCTCGTGATCCCGAGCTTGCAGCTATCCGTGCCAGGGCAACTGACCACGTCAGTGATGCTGTGCGCCCCGGCATCCGCCAGGCCAAGCTCCTTGAGACGTTTGAACACTTCGTAGAGGCTCTCATCGCGCACCCAGCGCAGGACGATGTTCTGCTGCACCGTTGTGCGTGCGCGCCCACCAGAGTACTCGCGCATGATCTTCGCTAGTCCGCGGAACTGCTCGGGCTTCAGATCGCCACGGGTCACTTTGACTTCCACGGCGCTGAAGCCCTGTTGCTTCTGCGCCCGGACGTTCGCCGTGGCGAAGATCGTGAACTCGCGACCGTCGCCGTTCGGCTGATCGTAGACGGATTTCTTTGCGGGGGCGTTCGCCTCTTCGTCGTCCAGGTAGAGCA
>JBDSEP010000240.1:0-3417 GCA_039919985.1 Tepidiformaceae bacterium
ACGCCTTCCGCTCTTCAACCAGAATCTTGAGCGTATGTGGCCACTCGCGTTCCACCCGTACCGAGTTCACCAGCGGCAACTGGTAGAGCTCTTTCTGCGCCGCCGCGAGGTCCGTGGTGAACATGCTGTCGCCGAACACGTTCGCCGCCCCTACGATCGTGTCCGTGCTCACCCGGCTGTTCCCCTCCACAACCACGTCGCTCACGCGGAAGAACGGCGATGTGAACACCCAGTAGCTCCACCCGCCAACCAGTGCCAGGGACCCCAGGGCGGCCGCCAACACCACATACCGCTTCGCGACGTGGATGGAGATTCGCCGCCGGTGCGGCATCCCCAGCCGCCGCGCGCGCCAGAAGCTCCGCCTTGGAGGCACCACACTGACCCCACGCGAACGCGTCACGATCCTTCGTGGTGTCTGTACCCCAACGGTCGGTGTTCGCCGCACGATCTTCCGGACGCCGGCGGGCTTCTGACGGTTGCGCTTCACGATCATCGCCGCGCCCTCCGTTCATGCCGCTCGAACGCAAGTTCGAGGATCCGCGTCAGCAGCTCCGGGTAGCCGAGCCCACTCGCCTGCCAGAGCTTTGGGTACATGCTTATGCTCGTGAATCCCGGGATGGTGTTGATCTCGTTCGCCACCACGTCGCCCTCGTCGGTCGCGAAGAAGTCCACGCGGGCATAGCCCTCGCAACCCATCACCTGGTACATGCGGATGGCCAACTCCTGCACCTTTGCCGCCGTCGCCGCGTCGATTCGCGCCGGGATGTGCAGGCCCGTCGTGGAACTTGCCGAGTACTTGCTCTCGTAGTCGTAGAATTCGCGGTCCGGTTCGATCTCCCCAACGACGCTCGCCACCGGCTCCTCGTTTCCCAGCACCGAGCACTCGACTTCGCGGCCCCGCACTGGCTGCTCGATGACCACCTTGTCGTCGTACCGAAATGCGACTTCCATCGCGCCGGGCAGATCCTCGCGCGAATCGGCGCGGGTAATGCCGACGCTCGAGCCGCCGTTGGCCGGCTTCACGAAACACGGGTACCCGATCGATTCTTCTATCAGCTTCATCGAAAGATTCTGGGTAAGTGTATACTCCCATGATCGGATTACAAGATAGCGTGTCACCTGAATTTTGGATTCGTTGAAAATCGCCTTCATCAGCGCCTTATCCATCCCAATCGCGCTTGCGGCGACCCCGCAGCCTGCGTACGGGATGCCCCCAATCTCCAGGAAGCCCTGAAGCGTCCCATCCTCCCCATACGTGCCGTGCACGAGCGGGAACGCCACCTCGCAGGAAGCCAGCGCCGCCAATGCGTCGACGCTTCGCAGCACCGAATCGCCGCTCTCGCCTTCGAACGCAGCGCGCCCGCTAGCGACCGCCTCCAGAGACTCGCGCGGGCCAAGCCACGCGCCGCTGCGCGTGATTACGATCGGCACCGCCTCCCAGCGATTCGGGTCCAGCGCCGCGATCACACTGCGCGCGCTCATCACGCTCACCTCGTGTTCGCCCGAACGACCCCCGAAGATCACCGCGACCCGTTGTTTCGGCATCACCACGCCCCCACAAACGCAACTTCGCGTTCGAGTTGGATGCCGAACTGCTCCTGTACCCGACGCTGAGCCTCAGCGATAAGCCACGCGACATCCGCCGCTTGGGCGTTCCCGTAGTTCACGAAGAAGTTGCAATGCTTATCGCTCACCGCAGCCTCGCCCCGTTCCATGCCTCGCATCCCCACGCTGTCGATCAGCTTCCACGCCGGCTGCTCGCTCGGGTTCTTGAAAGTCGATCCAGCGTTCCGACCCCGGGGCTGCGCCGCCAGGCGGTGCTCGTCGTACTGCGCCGCCTGCGCCAGGAGCGCCTGCGCGTCGCCCGGTGCCAGCCGCACCTCCGCCTCCAGTACCGTTTTCCCTGCGAATTGGCCCCGCGTGAACACGCTGCCGCGGTAGACCAGCCCCAGATCCTCGGCCTCCACCCACCCGTCATCGCCGCCCGGCTCCTGCAGTCGCACGCGCGTCAGCACATCGGCGAGGCATCCGCCATACGCTCCGGCGTTGTAGACCACCGCGCCGCCAAGCGTCCCGGGAATGCCCACCGCCCACACCAGCCCGTCGAGGCCCACGCGACACATCTTTCGCGCGAAGCCCGCAAAGCTCATTCCGCTCTCCACGCGATGCACGAGCCCGGTCGAGTCCACGAACTCCCCCCGCGCCCGGTTATCCACGGTCACTCCTCGGATCCCCGCGTCTGCGACCAGGATGTTGCTCCCCGAGCCGAGCACGAAGAGCGGCACTTCCGCCTCACGAGCCGCGTTTGTCGCCGCCGCCAGCCCGGCAGCGTCGCGCACCGTCAGGAAGATGTCGGCCGGTCCTCCAACGCCAAAGGTCGTGTGCCGCGCCAGCGGTTCGTCGCGCTTTACCTCGCCGTGCCCGGCCAGGTGCGCCGCCAGCAGGTCGAGATTCGTCATTGCAGCAGCTCCAGGATCTTCGGGCCGACTTCCACCACGTCCCCCGCGCCCATCGTGAAGATCACGTCACCCGTCCGCGCCGCCCGCGCCGCCATCTCCGCAGCGGCATCGAAAGTTGCGGCGTACTGCGTCACTGGCGTTCCAATCGCGCTCGCCAACTCCTTGGCACTCCTGCCGCTCCGAGGGTCCTCGCGCGCGGCGTACGTCTCCAGCACCACCAACGAGTCCACGCCCTCCCAGCAGCTCACCCATTCGTCCCACAAGTAGGCGATGCGACTGTATGTGTGAGGCTGGTAGACCACGATCAGCTTCTGCCGCGGAAATGCCGACTTCGCAGTCGCGATGGTGCTGCGCACCTCAGTGGGGTGGTGCGCGTAGTCGTCCATAACCAGCACGCCCTTCGCCTCACCCACCCGCTCGAAGCGGCGGTGAGCCCCTCGCACCTTCCCAAGCGCCGCACGAATGACCTCGATCGGCACCCCTTCGTGCAGACAGACTGCGGCCGCTGCGAGGGCGTTTCGTACGAAGTTGTCGCCCGGAAACCCCACCTGGAGTTCGCCGACCGCGCGTCCCTCTTTCGAGACCAGGAACGTCGCCCCGGCGACAGACTTCCGGATGTCGGTGGCGGTCCACGTCGCTCCGTCGCCCGTCCCGTAGGTTTCGTTCGCAGCGCCCTTCGCAGCGCCCGCAAGCCGCGCCGAGCCTGCGTCATCTGCGCAGACCAGCAGCAACCCTCCAGGCCGCACGAGTCCCGCAAAGTGCGCGAACGCCTCGTGGTACGCCGCTTCCGTGCTGTAGTAATCCAGGTGGTCCGGCTCGACATTCGTGATCACGGCAACGGCCGGGCGGTACTCGTGGAAGGCGCGCTTATATTCGTCCGCCTCCACCACGCAGAGGTCGCCCCCGCCCCAGGCGGCGTGCCCGCCGAGGTCGATGCTCTCGCCGCCCAAGAGGTACA
>JBDSEP010000255.1:0-4571 GCA_039919985.1 Tepidiformaceae bacterium
CAAACCCATCGCGCTCAGCGGCCATGATCTCCGCCTTTTTCTTCCCCATCGCCTTACGCATGATGTCCGCCTGACCTAGCGTGTAGCCCGCAAACTGCTGCGCGATAAGCATCACCTGGTCCTGGTACACGATGACGCCATACGTCTCATCCAGCACTTCCGCAAGGTCCGGGTGCGGGTAGCGAATCTCGATCTCGCCGTGCTTCCCCTGGATATACCGCGGAATATGCTGCATCGGTCCGGGACGGTAGAGCGCCACGAGCGCGCAGAGATCCGCAATGTCCGTGGGCTGCAGGTCCTGCACGTACCGGCGCATGCCGCTCGATTCCAGCTGAAAGACCCCGAAAGTCTCGCCCTTCCCCAGCATCTCCATCGTCTTCGCATCGCCGTCCGGGATCTGGTTCAGGTCCACCTCCTCGCTCGTCGTCTCGCGAATCGTATCGATTGCGTGCTGCAGGATGGTGAGGTTCGAAAGGCCCAGGAAGTCCATCTTTAGCAGCCCGATCTTCGCCACCTGGTCCATCGCGAACTGCGTGGTGGGGATGCTCGTCTCGTCACCTTTATTCGGGCGCTGTAGCGGCACATGGTCGATCAGCGGGTCCCGCGAAATCACCACACCGGCAGCGTGCGTGCTGGCGTGCCGCGAAACTCCCTCCAGCTGTTGTGCGGTATCCAGCAGCCGCTTCACGCGCGGGTCCGCCCCGTACGCATCTTTCATCTCCGCCGACTGCTCCAGTGAGTCCTTGAGGGTGATATGCAGCACATCCGGCACGAGCCGCGCCACCTTATCCGTATCGCCGTAGCTCATCCCCAACGCCCGCCCAACGTCCCGGATCGCCGCCTTCGCACCCAGCGTCCCGAACGTGATGATCTGGGCTACCCGGTCCGAGCCGTAGCGCTCGTAGGCGAAGCGGATCATCTCGTCCCGGCGGTCATCGGCGAAGTCGAAATCGACGTCCGGCATCTCCCGGCGTTCGATATTCAGGAAGCGTTCGAAGACCAGTCGGTTGGCCACCGGGTCGATATCTGTGACGTCCAGCACGTAGAGCACCAGCGAGGCCGCCGCCGAGCCACGCACCCCCATGCGGATGCCCGAACGACGCGCGAAGTCGCCGATCTCCTTAACCACGTAGATGTAATCCGTGAAACCTGTCTGTCTGAGTACTTCCAACTCGTACGTCAGTCGGTCTTGCAGCTCGGAGGTAACCTCCGCGAAGCGCCGATGGAGCCCTTCGAAACAGAGTTCCGCCAGGTACTCCACGCTGCTCTTCCCATCCGGCACAGGCGGCTCCGGGAGAAGCTGGCGGTCAAACTTCAGCTCTAGCTCGCAGGCATCCGCAACGAGCGCAGTGTTTGAAATGAACTCCGGGTTATCTGGATAGTGCGCGGCCATCTCCGCTTCGCTCTTCACGTAGTAGCCCTTGCCGTCCAGCTTGAAGCGGTCCTGCTGGTCAACGGTCGCATTCGTGCCGATGCAGAGCAGCACATCGTGCGCCTCATGCTCGTTCGGGTGGGTGTAATGGCTGTCGTTCGTCGCCACCACGGGTATCCCCATCTCGCGCCCGATGCCCGCGATCACCGGGTTCAGCCGCGTGAACTTCTCGTCTCCGTGGTCCTGCACCTCAAGGTAGTAATGGCCATCGAAGACCTCGCGGTAGTACTTCGCGACCGCCGCCGCGCCCTCGCGGTCCTGCTCCTGGATGCGGCGGTGAAACTCGGAGGATGGGCAGCCGCTAAGCACCGTGATCCCGGCGCTATGCTGCTCGAGGAGCTCGCGGTCCATCCGTGGTTTGTAGTAGTACCCCTCGAGATTCGCCTTCGTCACCAGCGCGATCAGGTTCTTATACCCGGTCATGTTTCGCGCGAGCATGATGAGGTGGTACGGTCGCGCGTCGGCCCGCTCCTTGCTATGTCGGCTTCCGGGGGCGACATACGCCTCCACACCAATGATCGGCTTGATCCCCCGTGCCGTCGCTTCGCGGTAGAAATCGATGGTGCCGTACATCGCGCCATGGTCGGTCATGGCGATCGATTCCATGCCCAGATCCTTCACGCGCTCCATCAGCGGGGCCATCTTGCTCATGCCGTCCAGCAGCGAAAACTCAGTGTGAGTGTGTAGGTGGGTAAACATATGTTCGGAAACGAGATGCTACCACCGGCCCCCGCGCGAGGGTAGGTCGTTACGTCACGCGGGGGTCGATGGTCACGCAAATTCGCAGCAACTTTCGCAGCCGTCCGCTTCGTTATGCCGGCCCAAGCATATTGACCGCCGGAGTAGGCTTTGCTCCGGGGAATGCCCGTGAGCGTCCCTCAAGGAGTTTCCAGAACATGACTCTAGGCGGTTACGCAGGGCGCGTTGCCCACGTCGATCTCTCATCCGGCGCAATCGAATACAAGCCCATCCCCGAGGATTGGGCGCGCAAATACATCGGTGCACGCGGGCTCGGCGTCCGCTACGTCTTCGAGGCTGGTCCTGAGGTCGACCCTCTCGGGCCCGACAACCTGCTCTGCTTCATGAACGGACCCCTCACCGGCTCAGAAGCCACCATGAGCGGTCGCCTCGCGGTCGTTACCAAGAGCCCCCTCACCGGTACGGTGACCGATAGCCACCAGGGAGGCTGGACAGCCGCCCGCCTGCGTTGGGCAGGGTTCGACGGCCTGATCTTCTCCGGTATTTCGCCGAAGCCCGTCTACGCCTACATCGAAAACAACACCCTCGAACTGCGCGATGCCGCCGACCTCTGGGGCAAGGGTATCCACGAGACGATCCGCGTACTGAAGGATCGCTACGGCGCCGATGACCTGAGCATCAACGCCATCGGCCCTGCCGGCGAAAACAAGGTCGCCTTCGCCGCCTGGCTTAACGAGCACGACCGCGCTTGCGGCCGCGGAGGCACCGGCTGCGTGGGCGGAGCCAAAATGCTCAAGGCGATCGTTGTTAAGGCCGACAAGACGAACCAGCCGAAGGCTGCCGACCGCGACGCCTGGCGCACTGCTCATCGCAACGCCCTCGCCAAGATCATGGACGAGTCCACGATCACTTCACCGAAGAAGGGTGGGCTCTCGCTCTACGGCACGAACATGCTGATGAACGCCACCAACACGATTGGCGGGCTCGGCGCACGTAACAGCCAGGAGACCAACTTCGGCGACGGCGCAGAACTCCTCAGTGGCGAGTACGTAAAAGAGCACTACCTCATTCACGATCCCACCTGCCACGCCTGCCCTGTCGCCTGCAAAAAAGAGGTGGAAGTCACCAGCGGCCCGTACAAGGTCAAGATGGAATCGGTAGAGTACGAACCCGCATGGTCCCTCGGCGCGAACTGCGGAAACGACGACATCGAATCCGTCGCCTACATGATCGATATCGCCAACGATCTCGGCTACGACGCCATAGAGATCGGCCAGTGCATCTCCGCGGTCATGGAGGCCACCCAGCGCGAGTACATCCCTGCGGGTGAAGGCATGCGATGGGCGGACAAGCCGGCAATGGTCGAGTTCTGCCGGGACATCGCCTACCGTCGCGGCAACGCCGCCGCGCTCGCAGATGGCATTGACCCGTACACTAAGCGCATTGGTCACCCAGAGCTTGCGATGACCGTGAAGGGCCAGGCTACGCCTGCCTACGACCCGCGAGGCCTGAAGGGCATGGGCCTCGGCTACGCCACCTCCAACCGTGGCGCCTGCCACCTGCGCGGCTACAGCCCGGCCAGTGAACTCGGCGTGATCGGCCTTAAGACCGACCCGCTAGACTGGGAGGGCAAGGGTTTCCTCCTGAAGCTCCTCCAGGACCTCCACGCCTTTAGCGATAGCCTCGACCTCTGCAAGTTCAGCGCCTTCGCCGAAGGACCGGAGGAGTACGCCGAACAGTATCGCGTGATGACTGGACTCGAAAGCTTCGGCGTCGATGACGTGCTCCTCACTGGTGAGCGCATCTACAACCTCGAACGCCATTACAACAACTTGGCCGGCTTCGGCGCAGGCTCGGATACGCTACCTGTCCGCTTCACCACCGAACCGTCGAACTCCAAAGGCTCCGAAGGACATGTCTGCGAACTCGATAAGATGCTCGTCGATTACTACAACCTTCGCGGCTGGGAGAACGGCGTCGTCCCCGACGCCAAGCTGAAGGAGCTGCAGGTCGTCTGAGCGCTGGCAACTGCTGTGCGGGCCCGGGACTCTGGTCGCAGGCCCCGCACATCGCGGTCCACTGCTGTAGGCGCCTGGCCCATCGCAGGGGGCTCGTTACACACAAAAGCCACGGCTCCCGACCGTGGCTCACATACTCCGCTCCGGGTGGTCGCTACTCGGCGGCCACTTCCACGATCGGCTTCTCTTTGCGCACCATCTGCTCCAGACCGGTCATGCTGAACCCCAGATCGCCGAGTTCGCAGAGAAAACTGCAGTAGGTCAGCCGCAGGGCGCTTGTCGATTTCGTGGGGATATACGGCAGATTGCACCGCGTGCAGTGCGGCATCGTAACCAGGTCGGCGTCGCGGGGAGAAGCTGCGGCCGCGAGGTTTTCGTCCCTGTCTTCCGTCATTGTGCTCATGCTACCCAACCTCCCACTG
>JBDSEP010000270.1:0-3010 GCA_039919985.1 Tepidiformaceae bacterium
ATGGCCCGCATCCCGCTACTGCGTGAAGACGACGAATCCACCCCGGAGGCGGCGCGCGCGGTGCTGATGGGCGCGAGATCATCGCGCGGGCGGCTGGTGAACCTCTATCGCGCGCTGGCCAACCACCCGGCGGCCCTCCAGGGATTCTCCGCGCTCGGCAGCGCCGTATACGGTCGGGACACAACGCTCACGCGCAAACAGGCGGAACTGGCTTACACCACGGCCACTGTGGTGAACGCCTGCTACTACTGAGTCCCCACCCACACGGTGCTCGGTCGGAGTGCTGGAATCAGCGAGGAGCAGCTTCGCCACCTGGGAGACGACCCGTTACCGCCCGGTCTCTTCGATGACGCCGATGCGGCAGTCGTTCTCTACGCCCAGCGCTCTACCCGCGACATAGTGATCGACGACGGAACGTACGAGGCTCTTGCGCGCCACTACAGCGCCGAGCAGATCGTCGATATCTGCCTCACGGTCGGGCTGAGCAACATGGTCAACCGCTTCCATGCCACCTTCCGGACGGACCTCGATGCAGACACCCTGGCAGCTGTCGAGGCGGGCGACGCAGCCGCCGGCGCGTGCGCCATTCCTCGCCCCACGCCGCCCGGGACGCCCTCCGCCTGATTCGGTCGGAACCGCCCTTACGCCTCGCTGCTCGCCCGTTCGCTATCATCCTCTGTGATGCTTCGTCGTCGCCCGCTGCCCATCGTCTCGCGCGCCGCCGCGGCCGTCTTCGGCCTGGCGCTTGCCCTGGCGACCGTCCTGCTCGTGGTGCCCCTACTCTCCTTCGAGCGTGGCCTGCAGGAAGGCGACGTCGCATCAAGGACGCTGGAGGCGGCGCGCGACCGCCAGTTCGAATCCGCGGGCCTCACAGAGGCGGTTCGCAAGCAGGAAGCGGACCGTGTGCCGGAACAGGCGTTGCCGCTGGACCCCGCCCAGCGCCAGCTCCAGGTGGATCGTCTCGGGCGCTTCCTGGATCAGGTGCGCGTAATCGCGGCGCGGGCGGATACCAAGCAGGCTAAGCTGGACCTCCTCACGCAGGTGCAGACGCCCTCCCCGATCCTCAACTCCGGCCGCCTGTCGCTGCTCGAATTCGACCGGCCGGGCTTTGAAGCGTTCGCCACGCGGGCCACCAAGGCGATCGCCGACGTCCATAGCCGCCCGCTCCAACAGGCCGACATCACGCCGCGCATTGACGAATACCTGACATCCCTCGGCACCACCCTCACCGCGGATGAAAAAACAATCTTGCGCGCCACGCTCTCAGCGTTCGTAACTCCGACCTTTCAGGTTGACACGGCGGCTACCGAGCAGAAACGCTCCGAGGCTCGTGCCAACGTCTCCCCCCAGGTGGTGAGCTACACGCGCGGACAGGTGATCGTGAACGAGGGGCAGCGAATTAAGGCCGAGGATATCGAGGCGCTCCGCGCCACCGGTGTTATCGATGACACGTTCGATCCCTACGCGATCGCCGGAGGGGCGGGTGCGGCAATCGCCCTGGGCGCGCTCATCGCCGTCTACACCTACCTGCTGCAGCCCTTCCAGGCGCCCCATCGCCGCCGCATGCTTCTCGTTGGCCTGTCGGTCGCTGCTGTGCTCCTCGGTGCCCGCGTTGCCCTCCCCCTGGTGACGCCCGATAGCGACCAGCAGTACTTCGCTTTTGCCCTGCCCGTGGCGGCGGCGGCGATTATCTGCGCGGCCTTCGCGGACCTCTCACTGGCGGCTGTGGTCGCTGTAGGATGCGGCCTTTTCGCGGCCTTCGTGGGTGCCGCGGCGCCACAACTGGCGGGGTCCGCCTTCGTTGGATCGCTCGAATCGCTGGAGCTGGCCATCGCCTACACCGCCGGGGGGCTAGCGGGCGCGGCCACGGTGCACCGCGCGGAACGCCTCGGCCGGTACGCCCTCGCCGCCGTCGCTGTCACCGCCGCGACAGCCGCCGCTCTCCTGATCTTCTGGCTCATCGGCACTCCCCGTTCGAACGTCGACCTGAGTTGGATCGCGCTCGCCGCTGGGCTTAACGGCCTCGCATCGGCGATTCTCGCGATCGGCGCGTTCGTCATCCTTTCGCTCGTGCTGGGGATAACCACGCGAATCCAGCTGATGGAACTCGCCCAATCGGACCACCCGCTGCTGCGCCGCCTGCAGGATGAGGCGCCAGGCACCTACCACCACAGCATGCTCGTGGGGGCGTTGGCCGAACGGGCGGCCTCGGCCATTGGCGCCGATGCGCTCTTCGTGCGCGTTGGCGCTTACTACCACGACATCGGCAAACTGGCGCAGCCCGCCCACTACGTCGAAAACACGCTGGAAGGCGTGCCCAACCCGCATGACACTCTGGAGCCCGCCCAGAGCGCCGGAATCATCCGCGACCACGTCAGCAACGGCCTCGAAATCGCCCGGCGCTACCACATTCCGCCAGCAGTGCGCGACTTCATCCCGCAGCACCATGGCACCCGGCTCGTCACCTACTTTTACCGCCGGGCGACCGAGGGAGGCGCGAGGATCGACCCCACGGCGTTTCGCTACGGCGGCCCGCGTCCCCAGAGCAAGGAGACTGCCGTGGTGATGCTCGCCGATTCCTGCGAGGCGATCGCTCGCGCCCGCCAGCAATCCACCCACCCAACCCTCGAGGAGCTGATAGACAGTGTGATCGCCGAACGGCTGGCAGAGGGCCAGTTGGACGAATGCGACATCACGATGCGCGAGCTCCAGACAATCGCCAGCTCGTTCAAGGCAACCCTGCGAGCCGTCTATCATCCGCGGGTGCAATACCCGGACCCCACGCCGGAAGAGATCGCGGGCCTCGCTCGCGCCCAGGTATGAGCTTCTCCGCCGAGCAGGTCTTGGGGGTGGTAAACGCCCTCGCCGCCGCCGGACTCTGGAGGACGATAGACGGCGGCTGGGGCGTGGATGCGCTTGTCGGCCACCAGAATCGCGACCACGGGGACCTGGACCTTGTCGTGAAGCTCGCCGAAATCGAAGCGGTGCTCGCGACCCTGCACGAGCTCGG
>JBDSEP010000336.1:0-3922 GCA_039919985.1 Tepidiformaceae bacterium
GCCACCGCCGGAACAGTGGTCCCCGGCACCTGTGCCGACCCCGAGCGAGTCGAGGTGCTAACGCCGGATGCGGTCGTTGTCGTTTGGGTACTCGACTCGGTTACGGCATTCACGCTCGAATTCCGGGACGCGTCAACGGTCGCTTCGGGATGACGCTCGACTTCCGAGACGCCACCTTTCGTCCCCGCAGGGGACTCGGCGAGGGTCAACTCAGCGCGCTCGCCCGGGCCGGCCGGCGCGCCCGCGCTCGCTACTGTGCGCAAGACTTCAGTCGTGAGCTCGTCCGGCTGCGCGACCGGCGGCTGTTCAGCGGCTTCGGCACCAGGCGGAGCTTCTGAGGCGAGATGAGTCGGAGTTCCCGCCAGAGGACGCCCCGCAGGTGTATTCGAGGACGGTGGATCTGCGTCCACCGCCCCGACCAAAGGCGTTGGGCCCTGCGCAGACACTTCCTGAGGTGCCGCGGCTGTGGGCGAAGCGTTGGGTGCCGCGGGCGCGTCGGTGGCCATCGTTCGTGAGATGCCGTTCGTCGCACTTGCCGGCGGCGTCGCGTGAGCGAGCGGAAGCTCCGTTTCGAAGACCTCGGTGCTCGGCGCGAGGGTCGGGGATACGGGAGTCGCCACAACGTCCGTCGACCCCTTCCCGCTACCCGATGGGAGGCCGTTCGTCTCGCTGCGTACGGGAGAAGTCATGCCGGTGGTCTCTGGGGACTCCGCGACGGTGGCGGGCATTCCGCTGGGGGCCGCCGCCTCAGGCGCGCGCTGCAGACTACCGGGCTCCGCCACCGCACGGCTCCCCGTCACATTTGCGTGAGCGCCTGGCGAGGCAGGTCCGTTTGATGGCGCTGCCTGCACTGGTGGCGCAACTGCGCTATTGGTCGTTGATTCGAGGTCCGCAGCGCTAACCGGTTGTGACGGCTGCGTGCCGGTCGGCGACGGCATCTCGGCTAACGTCATGTCTGGCCCGTCGGGAGCGGCCGACGGCGGAGGAGTCGCCACTGTGCGCGCCACCTCTGGAGTCGGGATAGCGGAGAGTGGGTCTTCGCGGGTCGGCGCAATGGTTTCGGTGCGCGCATTCTCCCGCGTAGCCAGGTCGGAGAGCCCCACGCCCGGGACGCTGCTTGCAGCGGCGACACCTGCGGACTCTGTAGCTCGCGACACCGGCTCCGTTGCCCGAGTAGCGGACGGATCGATGGTCCGCGCGACTGTCTCGGTGGACACCGGAGCGGCGGACAGAGGGGCGGCCGTCGATCCCCCCGGTAGACTCGGCGACAGCGCGGCCCGCCCGGAATCTGACGAGAACCGTTGAGTGCTCTCCCCCGAACCGCTCGGACGAGTGTTCTGCGCCTGTATCGATGGCTCGGCCAGCGTAAGGCTGCCATCGGCGGGCGCAGCTGACGGAATCGTTCCAGGCCGCACGGGGTCAGGATTGCTCGTCGGCACCATCGAGCCGGACCCAGGCTCAGAGACATCGGTGCGACGTTGGACGGGTGCTTCGTTGCTGGCCGGCGGCGCCGATGGCAGGTTCGAGCCAGCGGGCAGCGAGCTACCCGCTGGTGCCGCGGGCACGTCGCCCGCCCAGCGCGCGTTTCCGCGCTGCAAGGGTGGCGCTGCGACAGGCTCCGGCGCGCGGAAGCTTCCGCCCTCAAGGATCAGCCCGGACGAGGGCGCTGGGTTCGCGCTCTGGCTCGAGAATCGGGCGTCCATTGCCCGCTCAACGGTTCGCTGCGCGGGCCCTGAGTCGAACGAGGGGCTGTTGGACCGTGCACCGCGAGTTTGGGGAGTGCCGAACGGCGGGTAGGTGTTGGTCGCTTCCGAAAGCGAGGGAAAACCGGAGTTCGAGGCAGCAGCCCCCGGTTCGTCGAATCCCCCCTGCTCGCGGTAGCTTGTCAGGCTGGCAAGCGAATCGTAAAAAGACGCGGGTTCGTACGACCCGACGTTGCTCGAATCGATCACTCGCTGGGCCAACGCATCGGATTCGTTGCCCGCGGCCATCGCTTCCGCCTCAGCGAAAATCCACGCGGTCTGGTGCAACCCTCCCTGCGCGCCCACCAAAGACATACTGGAAATACCACCGTCGTGATTAGCGGCCAGCGAGCGCTCCAGCTCGCCGCCACGTGCCAAGCCTCGCGGTTCAGCGGGCAGCGTCTGCCCAGCCGGGACCGGTGGCGACGCGTCTACCTCACGCAGGAGCGCGGGCTCGGCAGAGGGCGAGGGCTCAACGATTGCCTCGTTCCGCGGTTCCGGCAGCGTCGCATCCGTCTCAGCCGCAGGCGAATCCGGCGGGTTGCCGTTGGCGGGCTTCCCTCGGCCTTCTTGGGTGCGTCGCCAGAGCGGCATCTATTCCACCCTACCTTGTGACCAGCGTGACATCGCCGAAGGCCAGTTCTATGGACTCGATAGCGACCGTCGTGCCCGCGGCATTAAAGCTCGGGCCCGTCCATTTCACGGGAAACGCGTTATCGAGGTTGATCCGCCGCGATTCCTCGCCGGTGTTGCCGAACTGAATAATGGAGACGTTTCGAATGTGCCGGGACTTATTCACCGCACTATTCGTCGCCTTGAACCAGTCCCAGAGCTTGCGGGAGTCAGTAGTGCCCCACTTCAACGTGATGTTTCCCCAGGTAAGTCGCCCCGGAAACTTATGCTCGTAGGTGTTAAACCCGCCCTCGGGGTACTTCTTCTCCTCGATCGTCCCCGTCAGTGCGCTGCACTCATCGAACACGCCGAGTACCAGGCCGTCGATCTCCACCCCAAACCGATAGCCTGTTAGCGGATCGATCATCGTTCCCGGGTTTGGCATGTTCTATCTCCCCTGCGTCGCCTCGTTCAAACGGCGATTGATCGATGCTACCTCTTCCACCCAGCGCCGCCGCTCTGCGTGCTCCATCTCCAGTATCTCATCAGCGGTCCAATGAAAGTGGTAGGCGAGGTAGGCTACCTCCTCGTAGATTCGGTCGAGGGGGTAGCCTGCTATCCCCCCAGGCTCGAAATATCTACCTCGACTTCACCGGAACAGTGCGGACAGGTCACATTGACGAGCGAACTGCCGCGTTCGTTGATCTGTCGGTAGAGCCGCTGGAGGAAGGCCAGGTCGCTTGTGAACAGGCTCTCGATCTCGTGTGGCGTCACCTGTGTAATGCCGCCCAACTGAGTGACCACTCGCGAAAGCAGGATGATCACGAGGAACGCCTGATTCTGCTTGACCCGCGGATCGCGAAGCGGTGCTATCTCGTCGCCGGCGGTGGCAAGGCGCATGGTGCCCTTGCGATGGAGCGTTCCGCCACCATCGACATACCCGCGTGGCAGCGTGAATTCGAACTCAGTTTGAAGGGCTGCCATGCACGTCCTCTAAAACGGTGCGAGACGGAGATGGCCGCGTTCGACGCATCTCCGTCTCAAAAAGTGTTATGGGCACCCTAGGGCTTCAGCGCGCCGCACTTACGTGATGCGCTTCAGGCCCTCGTGCACGATCGTCAGTTCCTCGACGCCAACGTCGTTGCCATCGGCCTTGAGCGAAGGACCAGAAATCTTCGAGGGCCAACCCTTGGTGAAGTTCCAGCGCGCAACTTCAGCGTGGGACTGGTCGTACATCACCACGGAACCGTCCTTGCGGGCGGCCTCCACCTTGCCATCTTCGACCTGCTTTCGCCAATCGTAGAAGTCCATGCTGGCCGTGATGCCACGCTTGAGGACGATGTCGCCCCACTTCAAGCGGCCCGGGATCTTCCGGATGAGGCTTTCTTTCGCCCCCTTCGCGATGATCTTGTGCTCAATGATTTCCGACTCGGAACCGAGTCCAGAAGC
Organism: Tepidiformaceae bacterium; assembly: GCA_039919985.1. Lineage (GTDB taxonomy): Bacteria > Chloroflexota > Dehalococcoidia > Tepidiformales > Tepidiformaceae > PNKC01. Next base: position 3,804 of record JBDSEP010000336.1, read on the forward strand.
TTCCTGGAAGTATCCGGTGATTACTCCGGAAATCTCGACCATGAAGTTAAACCCTACAAGGGGGTCACCCGTAAGTGCGTCTCCTGGCACGTCTTAATCCTTTCTCTGGTGAACGGCCG
>JBDSEP010000354.1:0-7754 GCA_039919985.1 Tepidiformaceae bacterium
GCCACGCGCTGCGAACCAGTTGCAGCGGGTTGCGCCCCCGAATCTGCGCGGCCGGCACCCGTTCGAAGCGCAGCCCCGCTTGCTCTACCGTGCGCCGCTCACCGCGATCCTCCGGCCCGAAGAATCGCACTTCAACCGGCGACGACGCGCGCGCTCGCACGGCTTCCAGCACCGCCAGTGCGGGAAGGATGTGGCCCCCGGTGCCCCCCGCCGTCAATGCCAGTCTCACTTCGGTCGCCGCACAATCTGGCGCTCTGCGTCCGGCGCGGGCTCCACGAAGCCGCCACGGTCCGTCCCGTATCGCGAGACGCTCATAAGCACGCCCATGGCCAGCATCACGGCGGCCAATGCGTTACTGCCGAAGCTCAAGAACGGCAGGGGCACGCCAGTCAGCGGGATGACTCTTGTGATCCCTCCGATGTTCAGGAACGCTTGCACGGTGATCCAGGTGGTCACGCCCGTCGCGATCAGCCGACCGAATTCGTCCCTGGCCCGCCGCGCCACTTGGAATCCGCGCACCATCAGGATGAGGTAGAGGAGGATGATCGGCACCGTCGCGAGAATCCCCATCTCCTCGCCGATGATCGCGAACACGCCGTCCGTGTGGCTCTCCGGAATGTAGAAGAATTTCCCCCTGCTCGCCCCTAGCCCCAGCCCGTGGATTCCCCCGTTCCCGATAGCGATGAGCGACTGCAGCGTTTGGAAACCGTGGCCAAGAGGGTCCGTCTCGGCGTCGAAGAACGCCGTCAACCGGTCCGCGCGATACCCCGCAACCGTCGCCAGCAGCGCCATTGCCACGAATCCCGAAACGCCCAGCGCCAGCATCTGCATGAATGACGCGCCCGCGACCCAGAACATCGTCACGGTAATCAGCAGGATGATCAGCGTCGTGCCCAGGTTCGGTTGCAGCATGATCAGGAAAGCGAGCGAACCGATGATCACGACGAACGGCAGCAACCCGCGCTCAATTGTGCGCAGCTCGTCACCTTTCGAAGCGAGCCACGCGGCCAGGTAGATGATCACCGTCAGCTTTGCGAACTCCGCGGGCTGCACGGTTAGTTCACCGAAGCCGATCCAGCGCCTTGCGCCACCCCCCTCCACGCCGATCACCAGCACCGCCACCAGCGCGACCAATGTGAGCACCATGATCGGCAAAGCCAGCGGCTTCAGCTTGTGATAGTCCGTCCGCGTCGCCGCCACCAGCAGGAAAGTACCCACCGCCGCCCACGCGCCCTGCCGGATGATGAAGTAGTGCGGGTCACCGAACTTCGCCAGGCCGATGACGAAACTGCGCTGTACACCGCAACGAGTCCCGTGATCGTTAGCACCGTGGTCAGTGCGATGAGCGCATAATCGGGGCGGCCCGGAGCAATGCTTGGCGTACGGCTGACAGCGGCTATGACTGCACCTCCGGTACGAAATCAGGCAGCGCCCGCACAAGCTCCCGGAAGCGCTCACCCCGCACCTCGAAGCTCGGATAAACGTCGAAACTCGTGCCTCCAGGCGAAAGCAGCACAACGTCGCCTTCGCGCGTGAAAGCGGCCGCGGCCTCGACTGCGTCCTCTAGCGTCGCCACCCCCCGCGTCTCCGGCACCGCCGAACCCAAACCTTCGGCAAAGATTTCGCGAGCCTCGCCGAAGCAGAAAACCGCACGACACCGCGTCCCCGCTAGCTCGCGCAGGCGGTCCAGCGGCAGGTTCTTGTCTCGTCCCCCAAGCAGCAAGATCACCGGCTCACTGAAGGCGTTGATCGCAGCGATCGCTCGCTCCGGGCTGGTCGCAATGCTGTCGTTTACCCAGGTTGCGCCTTGCGCTCGCCCCACCACCTCGATCCGGTGAGGCACCCCGCGGAAATCGCGGATTGCTTGGCCGACGGCCTGGGAATCGAAGCCCGCCTGGCTAGCCACGGCGGACGCCATCACCACATTCGAGAGGTTGTGCCGCCCGCGGAGCCGGACGGCGCTCGCTTCGCAAACCGCCTCCGCGAATCTCCCGTTGCGTACCATCACGCGGCCCTCTTCCACCCAACCACCATCGCCTTCGATCGGCGTCTGGATCGAACAGCGCACGAGCCGCCCGCGGGCCGCCGCCATCAGTGCGAGGCTGGTCTGGTCGTCCGCGTTGAATACGGCGCTCTGCTGGCGCGTTTGGTGGCCCAGGATGTTTCGCTTCAGACCCACGTATTCGTCCCAGCTGAACTGATCCAGGTGGTTTGGCGTCACGTTCGTGATCGCCGCGATCCCAGGCGATCGGTCCGTGTACTGCAGCTGCGTGTGACTGATCTCCAACACGACGGTCGTCTCGGCGCTGATCTCGCCCAGCCTCCCGAGCAGCGCCTCTCCGAGGTTTCCGCCTACCACATGCTCCACCCCGGCCGCTCCCGCCATCGCCCCTACCAGCGCGGTCGTCGTGGATTTTCCACTAGAGCCCGTGATCCCGATGACTCGGCCCTCGCAGAGTTGCAGGAAGAGCCGCATCTGCGAGGTGAACGGAATGCCCAACTCGCGCGCCCGGACAACCACCGGGTTGTAGCGCAATACCGATTGGGCGACCGCCACCGCATCGAATCCGGCGGGGTCTAACAGATCCACACCGGTGACCACGCGCTCCACGCCTTCCGGAGCCAGGGCGCCGGCCGCCGCTAGCTGCTCTCCGGTCCGCGTGTCGCTCACCGTCACCAGCGCCCCTCGCGACACGAAGAATCGGGCGAGGTCCCGTCCTTCGATTCCCAGCGAGTAGACAACCACCCGCTTGCCCGCAAGGTCCACCGGGAATGCGTCTGTACGTTCCTGCGTACTCATCACGCCGGCACCGCCAGGGCCAACGCCACGCCCAGAATCGCCGCCGCGATGCTCACCAGCCAGAATCGCGCTACTACCTGCGTCTCGGCCCAACCGCTCTCTTCGAAGTGGTTGTGCAACGGCGCACGACGGAAGAACCGCTTGCCGTGCGTGAGCTTGTAGTAGCCGATCTGGATGACGTCGCTGACAGCCTCCGCCACGAAGACAATCCCGATGAGCGGCAGCAGCAGCCACTGGCCCGTCATCAGCGCCACCACCGCCAGGCTGGAGCCCAGCGCCAGCGCCCCCGTGTCCCCCATGATCACCTGGGCGGGATGCGCGTTGTACCAGAGGAACCCCAGGTTCGCCCCCGCGATAATCAGCGCAAACGTTGCCACGTACTCCTGCCCCTGGATGAACGCGATTGCACCGTAGGCGATAAAGGCGAACAGCGTGGTCCCTCCGGCGAGTCCATCCAGCCCGTCGCTGATCGCCACGGAACTAGTCGTCCCCACAATCACCGCGATTGCGATCGGCACGTACCACAGCCCGAGCTCGTACTTCCCCTGCCAGGGAATGTTGATCGACTGCACTTCGATCTGGTCGTAAAGCACCCACGCCGCCCCGATCGCCAGGACCGTTAGAAAAGTGACCTTGAAGCGCCAGGAGAGCCCGCTCTGTGTGCGGTGTTGCAAGGTCCCGAGGTCGTCTACGAACCCGGCCGTACCGGTGATCCCGATCATTGCCAGCGGGAGCAGGATGGAGTTGTGATTCCACCAGTCCACCGCAACCGCAGTAATAATGAACGTCGGCACCCAGATGATGAACCCGCCGAAGGTCGGTGTGCCCGCCTTCTTCTGGTGCGACTCCGGCTGGTAGGCGCTGATGCTCTTTCCCGCCTTGTTCGCCCGTAGAATCCGAACGATCGGCGCACCCAGCGCCACCGCCAGCGCAAACGTCAGCACACCACTGATCAAGGCGTGGATCATGAGTCCTCCCCAGCGGCCCCGTCGCCGCCCAGGAGCGGCAGGATGGTCTCGAACGCTTCGCCGCGTGACGCCTTCACCAGGATGTAATCTCCTTGGCGCAACTGAGGCGCAAGGAAAGCAGCGGCCTCTTCTTTCTCGGCGAACCAGTGCGCGGCCGACTCCGCCATCCCCGCCTCTCGCGCTGCCGCTATCAGCTCCCGACAGCTTTCACCCGAGGCGATCAGGATGTCCGCGTTCTCAGCGGCGAGTGCCCCCACGCTTCGGTGCTCGCCTGCTTCGAACTCTCCGAGTTCAGCCATCCGCCCGAGGAGCGCGATCCGCCGTCCACTCAGGGAGCCGAGCATCGAAAGAGCTCCGGCAAGCGACGCTGGGCTCGAGTTGTAGCGGTCGTCGATGATTGTCGCCCCCGCCCGGCCAACGTAGATCCGCGAACGTCCCGCCTCCCCGCTTGCGCCGATTGCTGCCGCCGCTGCCGGCAGAGCCATCCCCAGCGCGAGGCAGACCCCCATCGCCGCTAATGCCGCGGCCACCGTATGCACACCCGGCAACGGCGAACTCACTCGCACGGTCTCCCCCGCGAAGCTCGCATCGAACGACACCCCGAGCAGCCCCTGCGTCGTGACGTTCGACACCGCCAGCGTCGCCGCTGGACCCGCGCCGAAGCCGATCACCTGGCAGCGCAGCCCCGATGCCGCCGGCCCAACCCGCGGGTCGTCCGCGTTCAGAACCGCTGTCCCCGCCTCCGGAAGGTAGCGTGGAAGCGTGAGTTTTTCGCGCTGGATTGCCTCGATCGTGCCCAGCTTTTCCACGTGCGTGAGGCCCACGTTGAGCACCACGCCAACCTCCGGCTCAGCGATTTCGCAGAGGTAGAGGATTTCCCCGATCGAGTCCATTGCCAGCTCAAGCACCGAAACCTCGTGATCGCGCCGCAGGCTCATCACCGCTAAAGGCAGCCCTTCGCGCGAATTGAAGTTCCCGGCACTCTTATGCGTGCGGAAGGCGGTGCCCACCGCCGCCGCCGTCAGGTCCTTCGTCGTCGTCTTCCCTACCGTCCCGGTGATACCCACCACGCGCGGCCCGCACTGCCGCCGCCAGTCGTTCGCCAACTCTCCGACTGCCCGCGTCGCATTCGGTGCCACAACGATCGTCTTGTCCGGGAATTCCCCCTGCGGGACGCGTTCGCAGATCGCCGCAGCCGCCCCGCGTCCCAGCGCCTCCGCGACGAACCGGTTGCCGTCCGCGCGCTCGCCGGGGAAGGCGGTGAACAGGTCGCCAGCCAGTACTGTCCGCGAATCGGCCGCGCCGCCCGTGATCTCCGCTTCCGGCCCCGGCATCACGAGATAGCCGCGCGCGCGCATACTTTCTACCACGAAGCTGGTCGTGAGGTGGTCGGTCATGGCCGACTCACATAACGCGCCGCATCCGGGCGAACGTTTAGGTAGCGAAGAATGTCATCGGCGAGCTTCGAGAACACGGGGCCGGCCGCAACCGTGCCCGTCTTCAGGTCTTCGTTGTTGTCGAGCTTGACCAGGATCAGGATTCGCGGCTTCTCCAGCGGCGCAAATCCGATGAATGAAGCGATCTGCGTCTGGTCGTAGCCGTTCGGCACCGGCACGTTCGCCGTCCCGGATTTTCCCCCGGCTGAGTACTCCTTCGGGTTTCCCGGATGGAAGCGGCCGGGCGATTCCACCACGGCGTGCAACATCTGCCGAATCGTGGCGCTCGATTGCTCCGAAATCGCGCGCCCCAGGATCTCCGGCTTCACCTCCGTACGCACGCCGTTCGGGGCCACATGCGCCTTCACGAAGTGTGGCTTCATCAGGTTTCCGCCATTGATTGCGGCCGCTACTGCGCTCAGCATCTGCACCGGCGTCACGCTGATTGATTGCCCAAATGCCTGCGTCGCAAGGTCCACGGGCGACCACCCGCTATCCGTTGGCCGCCGCACGATGCCTTCCGCCTCGCCCTGGAAGTCGATCCCCGTCGTCCGCCCAATGCCGAACGCCTCCAGGTACTGCTGAAACCCCCCGGGCCGAATCGCCTCCAGCCGCTGCATCATGAAGATTGCGCCGGTGTTGATGGAATTCTGCAGCACGCCTGTCATGCTCTGCAGCCCGTACACGCTGTCGTCCCAGTTCTTGATCGGGATGCCGTAGACGTAGGCGATGCCGTTATCCACATACGTCGTGTCCGGCGTCACCGCACCCGAGTCGATCGCCGCCGCTGCCGTCAGAATCTTCATCACGCTGCCCGGTTCGTACACGCTGCTGACCGCCGCGTTATTCAGCAGTTGCACCTGCTTCGGGTCACCAAAATCGAGCGATCCGAGGGTGCTGTACTTCAGTCCTGGCTGGGTTGCCAGCGCAAGGATTTCGTCCGTGGCCGGGTCCAGCACCATGATCGAGCCGCCCTTTGCCCCGTGCTCCTTGATCGCCGCAGCCAGTCGCGACTCCGCCATCTCCTGGATGTAGCGGTCGATGGTCAGCACCAGGTCTTCGCCCGCTCGCGGTGCCTCCACGGTGTATGCACCGAAAGGGATGGGGTCTCCCGTGGTGTCGCGCTCGTAGATCGCCCGGCCCGGCTTCCCCTGGAGGACCTCGTTGTACTCCAACTCAATGCCTGTCAGGCCGGTGTTGTCCTGCCCCGTGAATCCCAGCACCGAAGCCGCCAGGTCGCCCTCAGGGTTCACGCGGTTTGTGTTCGGCAGAAGGATTACGCCATCCAGTCCCGCGGCGATGATCGCGTTGCCCGTCTCGTAGTCCGCGTCCCGTCGCACCAGCACATCGACCGCTTTGCTGGAGGTCACCATCTCGCGCAGCTTGGTGGCGTCCACCTTCAGGGCCGCCGCGAGCGCGTCAGAGGACTTCTTGGTCCGTGCTGAGTCCTGCCAGCTCCGCGAATTTACGTAGATGTCCCACGTGTTCACCGAGGCAGCCAGCACGTTCCCGTTGCGGTCCAGGATGGAGCCCCGCCTCGCGTAGATCACGTCCTTCCCGGAGAGTTCCTGGGAGGCCAGCTCCGCGTACTCGGCGTGATTCAACACCTGAAGCTGGATAAGCCGCCCTATCAGCACCATGGCGAACATCCCAAGGAATATCGCTGGCACCCACACTCGGCGGGCCCCAGGCACTCTTCGTTGCGGCATCCGAACGCGCCTCCCACCGGCGCGCCCCTCGTTGGGCACCCCGGCGACTCTCTAGTCCGATAACGACAGAAGACCCATGAGCGACCGCCACCAGGAGTCCGGTGGTGCCGCTTTCGCGGCTACCGGAAGGAGATACTCCGAGGGGATCTTCGCTGGCGCTGGGCCAGCCTCATCGATCGTGATGTAAATGGGGTTCTCAGTCGGGCCCAGGCCGATCTCCCGCGCGCGCCGTTCAATGCGCGTCAGCGAGGTGAGGCGCGCTACGTCCGATTCCACGAGGCTGATCTCGCCGTTCAGCTTCGCCTGCCTGGTGGTGTCGCGTTGAATCTCGAATCCGCGGCTCGTCGCGGTGCTGTTCTGCAGTACCGGCAGCATTGCCCCCATGCCCGCAATCGCAACCGCCGAGAGCACCCACCAGTTGGGCCTGCTCAGCGGCGCGGGCAACGGTAGCCGTCGGCCATGTCCGAGGGGATGGTTTATCGCTGCCATGCTCAGGCCACCCGTTCGGCGGCTCGCAGCACAGCGCTGCGCGAGCGAGGATTGCGCGCTATCTCATCATCGCCGGGCTTCACGGCTCGGCGCGTGAGATCGCGCAAGGTCGCGACGTGGCCGCAGCGGCAGATCGGTACCTGCGGCGGGCAGATACATTCCGTCGCCTCCCGACGCAAATACTGCTTCACCACCCGGTCCTCAAGCGAGTGAAAACTGATGACGACCAGCCTCCCACCCTGGGAGGTTCCAAAGCCGAGCAGGCTGTGGGCTTGCGGAAGAGCCGCGTCAAGGCTGTCGAGTTCACCATTGACACGGATCCGGAGCGCAAGAAAGACCTTGGTGGCGGGGT
>JBDSEP010000369.1:0-3937 GCA_039919985.1 Tepidiformaceae bacterium
CGAAAGTCGGCGAACGGTCCGTCGATGGCGTCCAGCCCGAACGCCCGCGCCGCCACGATCATCCGGGTGCGGGCGTAGTGCCAGATGTCGCCAGGGTAGATCCCCTTGTTCACCCCGATGTTGCCCATGCGCATGCCCTGGCTGGCGGAAAGGTCCCCCACCCCCAGGATCAGCGCCTCCAGCCGCGGCGAGCAGGCCGCGATCTCCTCCACTCGCGCTAGCGCCTCCGTCTCTTCGATCAGCAGTTCCAGTCCGATCCCGCCCTCCGGTAGCCCAAGCTTGAACTCCAGTTGGGTCAGCAGCGTGTCCACAAACCAGACGTCGCGCGGCGCTTTCACCTTCGGCACGATAATCACATCGATGTTCTTGCCTGCTCCCGTGACCGTCTCGATGATGTCGTCGTGGCACCAGATGGTGTGCGGCCCGTTCACCCGCACGGCCCGCGTGGTCTTCCCCCAGTTCAACCCGTTGAGGGCGTTCACCACCGGCTGCCGCGCGCCTACTTTCTCGTTCGGTGCGACGGCATCCTCGAGGTCGAGAAACACCAGGTCAGCGTCGCTCTCGGCTGCCTTGGCCATCATCTTTTCGCTCGTTCCCGGTGTGGCGAGTTCGGATCGTCGGAGGCGGAATGGTCGACTCATCTCTGTTTCTCCTGGTCCAGTTGGGCGATGATCTCGGCGTTATGCTCGCCCAGTTTCGGCGGGCGGCGGTAGATCCCGCTCGGTGTAGCCGTCAGTTTGATCGGCGAATTTGGCAGCACCACGGGCCGCGCACTGCCCGGGTGTTCGACTGCGACAAGCATCTGCCGGGCGCGCACGTGGGGGTCGGCGAACAGGTCCGCGGCGTCGTTCACCGGGCCGACAGGCACCAGCCCGGCCAGCGTCTCCACGATCGCTTTGGTCGAACGCGTCGACGTCCACGCGACCATTGTCTCTTTCACGAAGGCGGCGTTCTGGATGCGGTCGTTGTTCGCTCGCGTACGTTCGTCATCGATGAGGTCTTCGCGCCCGATGAGCAGGCAGAGCCGCTCCCAGTGGTTCGGCGTCGGTGCGGCAATGGCGCAGAAGCCATCGACCGTCGGGTAAATGTCGAACGGCGTGAGCTGCGCGTGGCTGTTGCCGAGCGGCTTCGAGATTATCCCGCGGTATGAGTAGCGATAGATGATTGCTTCCGAAAGCGCGAGCGCGGCGTCATACATGCCCACATCCACGAACTGGCCCTCGCCCGTGGCCCGCGCGTGAAGCAGCGCGGCCACAACCCCGAGAGCTGCCAGCGTGCCGGGGTAGAGGTCGCCAATGCTCGGCCCTACCTTTAGCACCTGTCCGTCCTCCGTGCCCGTAAAGCTCACCGGTCCGCCCATCGCCTGCGCGACGACATCGTAGGCGGGCCAATCCACGTACGGGCTTGTGCCGGTGCGCGGGTCGCCGAATCCGCGAATAGCCCCGTAGACGAGCCGCGGGTTTCGCGCGGCCAGCGTCTCATAGCTCAGGCCTAGCCGGTCCATTACACCCGCCCGAAAGTTCTCTACCAGGGCGTCCGCGCTGTCCACCATCGTCAGGAACGTCTCCCGATCCGCCTCTACGGTCAGGTCGAGCATCACCCCGCGCTTGTTCCGATTGATGCTCGCGAAGTAGCCGCCGAAGGCGCGCTCGCTGTCGCTCTCGGTATAGGGCAATGAGTAGCGCGAAATGTCACCCTCGGGTGGCTCAACCTTGATCACGTCCGCGCCGAGGTCCGCCAGCAGCATCGTCCCGAACGGCCCGGCCAGCGCACGCGTCAGGTCGATGATCCGCACGCCTTTGAGCGGCCCCGAAGCTGCCGGGATCATCGGCGCCGCCCATTCGTGGGCGCGGCGGTAGTCCGTCTCGCTGGGAGCGTCGGTCACCGCGCTATTCTTGGAGCAGGCCCTCTGCTTGGCAACCAGCGCCGCTACAGCCCGAGTGTGGAACGCAGGGTCGACTCCAGCGCGGCTAAGTCCCGGTCAGTCAGGCGCCCGAGCGCCCGACCGAACCTGTCACGGGCAACGGTTTCGACAACGCCCTTGGCCAGCGAGGGGCGCGGCAGGCCAGCCGCCGCCGAGTCGAGCAGCAGATGGTCCCCGAACCGTCGCATGGACAATTGAGTGGTGAGCGGAACAACCAGTGCGTCGTCACGACTGGCGTGAACCGCATCGACGCTCACAACGATCACGGGCCGGTTCTTTATCCCTGTGCCGTCGCTGAAGCGGACACCAACGAAAACGACGTCCCCGCGGCTACATGGTGTCAAAGATGGTGTCGTCGTCATTATCCCAGATGGCGGAAAGAACCGGATAGTCTCGCGAGTCTATCCACGTAACCGGCTGCTTTCGACGCGATTCATCGACCACGAGCCCACTTTCGCGGGCCAGCCGAGCCAACTCTTCGAGTTGCTCGTCGTCTATCTCCTCGACGAGTTGATGAAGGGATTCGCGGGTCGTCATGCATCCCACTATACGTCGTGTCAGTTCCCTCCCTTAGCTCACGCTCGTCCCACCATCCACGGGCAACGAAACTCCCGTGATGAAACCCGCCTCATCCGAGTGAAGGAAGAGCGCCGCGTAGGCCACGTCCCATCCCGTGCCCATCTTTCGCCGCAACGGCACCTGCCGGTCGCGCGCCGCGACCACCTCTTCGCGCGTCATCCCTTCGGCCACGCGCGGCTCAATCGCCATCGGGGTGTTCATCAAGCCCGGCAGAATGACGTTCGCACGGATGCCGTACCGCGCGTTCGCTGAGGCCAGGTTCTCGGTCAGGCTAATGACGCCCGCCTTCGTGGTCTTGTAGCCGATGTAGGGATACGCCGAGCGCACGGCCATCGAGGAGATATTCACGATCGATCCGCTCTCCTGCGCCCGCATCACCGGCAACGCATGCTTGCAGGCCAGCCACATCCCACGCAGGTTCACCGCGACGATCTGGTCGAAGGACTCCACTGTCAGCTCCGTGACGGAGGCGTCGCCGAGGGCAAGGCTGGCCCCCACGTTATTGTGCAGGATGTCGATCCGTCCATGCGCCCGAACGCACGCATCGATCGCCTCGCGGACCTGCCTCTCTTCCGTGATCTGCGCCGCCACCGCTATTGCATCGCCGCCCTCGCCGCGGATGATCGCCGCCGTCTCCTCCGCTGCCGCAAGCTCGCGATCGACAATAACCAGCTTCGCGCCCTCTCGTGCCAGCACGATCGCGGTCGCTCGCCCGTTCCCTATTGTTTCGCCCGGGGTCTGCCCGCCCCCAAAGATGATCGCCACCCGGTCCTGCACACGTCCGGCCATCGGAGCCTCCATCCTCAACTGGATCCTGCGCGCCACGGTAGCCGATCGCTCTCCCCTCCGTAAGCGTGCGGCGCTTCCATGCGACCCGGCACCCCCTCTCCTGTGGGCGGCGATGGGCGCGCGCTGCCCACGCCGGCTCGAAACGTATCCGCTGCCGGGAACCATCCCCCTCCGAGCGGTGTATGAGGTTCGGAAGCGTCGCTTCCAATCTCGCACAGGAGAGATCGATGCCCTTCGCCCGCCCCCGGTTTCCGAAAAGTCCTCGCATCCCCGTGATGCTTTTCGCCTTCGCCCTGCTGGCGGCCTTCGCCGCTGTCTCCTCCGGCCCATTGGTGGCGCAGGCCGGCGGCGGCGTCTGTCACCAGGCGCCCTCCAACCAGGACGAAACGGGCAACGCGGTGCTCATGCGCGCCTACTGTTTCGCGCCCACCGTCCTCCGCGTGGAAACCGGCGCGAAGGTCACCTTCCGCAATAACGACGAAGCGGTGCACCAGGTCAACGGCCTCGCCTGGGGAAGCACGGGCGGCCTCTCCCAGTACGCGACTACCGAACAGACCTTCACGGCCCCAGGGCTCTACCCTTACGCCTGCATCCTGCACCCCGGCATGGTTGGTGTCGTCGTCGTGGGCGATGGCAAATTCGTGG
>JBDSEP010000381.1:0-4141 GCA_039919985.1 Tepidiformaceae bacterium
CCATCGCTGAAAAGGTCGGCGTGTCGCTGGATGACCCGGAGCTCGAAGAGCTGAAGGAGGACGTCAACCCGAGGCAAGTGATGGATGAGCTGGAGCGGCGCGAAACCACCGAAGACAAACGCGGCAGGTAGCGTGGCCAGCGACGATTCCAGCGCCGACTCGCAGCAGAGTGCGAGTGCGCCTCCGGAGGGCGAGATTCTCGCCGTCGAGGAGGCGCAGGCAGCGGATGACGCGGCAAGCGACGCGGAGTCGCTCCCCGTTCTCGAGCGGCTAGCGGAACGCTTCCTCTGGCAGTACCTGCCAGAATCGAGCATCGCTCGGCGGTTCAGTTTTCAGCGATTCATGGCTTCCACTTTCCTTTCCGATGGAGCCCGCGAAGCCGTCCGCTACGGCGCCCTGGTTGCGGTCGTGGCGGCGGGCGGCAGCGCCTTTCGCTCGGCCCTTCTGGGGTCCATCGCCCTGGTGCCTCCGGCGTTGTTGGGACTTGTCGGCGGCGAAATCGCGGACAAGCTCCCGCGGCGCGCAGCGCTGGCCATCGTGTACTCGCTGCAGGCCGCTGTGTGCATGGCCATCCCCCTGCTGTTGGGTACAGGCTTCATCGAAGTCGCGCTGCTCCTCTTCGTGCTCAATGTTCTCGGCCAGGTGTCAGGCCCGACGGAGCAGTCGCTCGCGCCGCTCGTCGCATCGAAAACGCAGCTCGGTACAGCGAATTCGCTGCTTGGCCTGAGCTCGAACGCCGGTGCCCTCGTAGGAACAGCGCTCCTCGCCCCGGTACTCGTGGTCACTGTGGGGGTGAAGCCCCTCTTCGTGCTCTCGGGAATCATGCTTCTCCTCGCCGCCAACCGGGTCTGGGGATCGAAGCCTTCCCGCCAGGCGCGCCAGCCAGCGGGCAAAGGGAAACGCGCGACCGAGCTCCAGGGTTCGATCCGCTGGTTCCGCGGGGAGCCAGCCGTTGCCACGATGGTCGGGCTGGCTGTGCTTGCGGGCATCGCCAACCTGATTATCCAGGTGCTCGCTCCCCAGTACGTCGCCGAAGTGCTCGACGTCGGTCCCGAGAACACGGTCTACGTCTTCGCCCCCTCCATGATCGGCGTCGTGCTCGCCCTGGGCGCCGCGCCGTTCGCTATGCGCTGGGCCGGCGAACGGCGCTGCGCCGGCGTGGGCCTGATCCTCACCTCGGCCGCCCTCGTCCTGCTCGGCCTTGTGGGCAACAACCTCGTCGCGGTCATTGACCCGATCAATCCGCTCAAGCTGCTCGGGTATGTCGGCATTTCCCTGGGAGGCGGTCTTCGAACCGCAGGCTTCCTCGCGCTCCCCCTCGGCTTTGGGGTTTCGCTGACAACCACCGCGGTGCAGACCTACATCAACCGCCGTGTCCCGCAGCGCCTGCAGGGCCGCGCTTTTGCGCTGCAAAGCACGCTGAAGAACGGCGCGGCGATTATCCCGCTCCTCACATTCGGCGCTGTGGGCTCCGTGGTGGGAGTGTCGACGGTGCTGATCTTCTCGCCCCTGCTCTTGCTCGCCGTTGGGGCCGGGATGCTGTTCTTGAGCGAGCGCCTTGGGGTGCACACGCCCGGCTCCAGATTGGAAGCGTTCGAATCCTTCTGGCTCGAGGATGACGAATCGGCACCCGCCCCGGCAGCGGCCAGCGGCTAAGCTACAGCGCTCGAACGACGCTCCCCTCAGCTGGGAAGGATGTTCTGGTTCATCCTGAAGAGATTCTCGGGATCGAACTGCCGCTTCACCTGCTTCAACCGCGCGTAGTTCACGCCGTACGCCGAGGCCACGCGATCTTCTGGTTCATCGCCAAGATAGTTCACGTACCCGCCCGAGGCCATGAACGGCTCGAGCGCCTCGTAGGTCTCCCTCGCCCAGGCGATCTGCGCGCCATCCTCGCTCGCTTCCAGCCACTCCGATGCGACCAACAGGTTGAGGCCCGGAGTGCGGTGCGGAAAGGCCGTGTCCTCCACCGGTACGCGGCTCACAGCGCCATGGAAGTGTTCGAGCAGCATTCCGCTCATCGGCGAAGGACAGGTGGCGAACTGCGCGGTCATCGCCTCAATCGCGCCGTCACTCAGTTCGGCCAGGAAGCTGGACTTCCAGTAGTTGCGCGCGCCTTTCGGGAACCCGCCATCGAGCATGCTGTTCAGAGCCGAATAGGGGATGGGTCCGAGCGCGTCCATGATCGGCGTGCCAAATGCTCGAACGCGCGCAAAGTCGGCCTCGGCCTGTTGCGCCGTGCCGAAGTGGCTAACGATCATCGCGCAGATTTTCGCGCCCGAGCCATCGGGAGCGTGGAGCAGTCCACCGAACATCACCATCTCGTCCGGCAAAGTGGAGGTAAGTTCGCGGAAGAACTTCAGCATCTCCGTACTCTGTTCGAAGGGGAAGGCGATAACGCCCCCGTGCACCATTGGCCCCACCGGGTGGAGCTCGAACTCGAACGTCGTTACCACACCGAAGTTGCCGCCGCCGCCGCGCAGCGCCCAGTAGAGGTCCGGGTTCTCGGATGCGCTCGCCTGCACTACTTCGCCCGTGGCCAGCACCACTTCGGCTGAGCGCAGGTTGTCGATTGCCAGGCCGTACTTGCCCATGAGATGCCCGAGGCCGCCTCCGAGCGTTAGGCCCGCCACGCCGGTGGACGAGATCACCCCGCCGGTAGTCGCCAGGCCGTAGACCTGCGTTGCCCGGTTGAACTCCGCCCACGTTACGCCTCCCTGGGCGCGGGCAGTCTTGCCTGCTGGGTCCACGAAGATCCCTTTCATCGCGGAAAGGTCGATCATCAGGCCGCCATCGCAAACTGCGCGCCCTGCGACATTGTGTCCGCCACCCCGAATCGTCAGCGTCAGGCCGGCATCGCGGCCGTAGTTCACCGCGTCAATCACGTCCGCCACGGTGTGGCAGACGACAATCGCGGCGGGCGTGCAATCGATGAACCCGTTGTGTACGCGGCGCGCCTCATCGAAGCCGCCGTCACCGGGCTCCAACACTGCACCTGAGACGGCGGTTCGAAGCTCCTCGAGCGATGACATGCTGGCTGCGGGCATTTCGTGTCTCTCCATACGCGAACCCGGCTCTACCGTTCCCCGGGCGCGAAACCCATCCTAAAGGCCAACGGCCCGAAAGACCACGCTCGCCCCGCTCGGGTGAGGGGCCGGTGCGGGGCGGGAGCCCGTCCAGGCTCCCGCCGGCAGCCGCCAGCCCTAGCCCCAGCGCGGCTGCTCGCCGAGATCGATCCCGAAGAGCGTCTTCCCCACAATCTCGTGCACCAGCCCGCTGTTCGCCGGGTGAAAGCCTCCGCACCGCACGTCGCGATAGAGCCGTTCCAGCTCGTTGCTCTTGAACATCCCTGTCCCGCCGGACATGTCAAGAGCGATATCGACCACCTTCTTGGCCCCCTCCACGGCGTTGAACTTCGCGGCCACCAGCTTCATCGGCCACTCGGCACCGTGATCCACACCGTTCGACCAATCGCTTGCCACGCGGTCCACCTGCGGACCAAGCGCCTCGAGGATCAGCTGCATCTCCGCCGCCCTGTGCTGGACCTCGGGGTGGTAAGACATCGGCCGGGTGAGGGCCAGCGAGGTACGCTTCTTGGCGCTCGCCACCGCCAGGTCACGGGCCCGTTCGGCGATCCCGATATAGACGTTCGCGAAAGTCGGTTCGGCCCAGGCAAAGACGCTTAGGACGAAGAGGTCCGCCCCGCCGGCGGGCAGGACGCGGGCGATATACTTGTCGGGCACAAAGGCGCCATCGAGGATCGTGTCGTCGCTGCGCGTAGCGCGCATGCCGAGCGTGTCCCAGGTCTCCTTGATCGTGTAGCCGGGGGTATCGCGCGGCATGAAGGCGTGCACGATCATCCCGTCCCCGGTCATCCCGTGGATCCCGAGCCGCGTCCAGACAGGGCTCAGGCTGCCGAAGATCTTATGGCCCGTGAAGCGGTAGCCGCCATCCACGCGCTCGGCGCGAGTGGTGGAGAGGAAGAGCGGCAGCTCGGCCCCTGATTCGCCGTGTCCGGCGGCGAACACCTCGCCCTCGCCCGCCTCGCGCAGCAGCCATTCGAGCGAGCTATCGCCCATCCGCCGCATATCCGTTGCCACGCCCACCCAGTACTGGTGCATATTCGTGGCGAGCGCTGTGG
>JBDSEP010000046.1:0-4003 GCA_039919985.1 Tepidiformaceae bacterium
GCAACAGCCGTCTGGAAGTTGTCGATGCCATCGAGCGCCGGGTCGGTGATCAGCACACCCTCATCGGCGCCCATCGCCAGCGCGTGCTTGATCGCGTCACGGGCGGTCTCCGCACCCAGGCTAATCACGGTAATGTGACCGCCGCCGGTGGCGTCTTTCAGCCGCAGCGCGGCCTCTGTCGCCTGCGGGTCATACGGGTTTACTACGGGGGCGATGCCCTGGGCGGGGATCACCTTCTTCGCGGCCTCATCCACTCGGAACGATGCGGCCGGCGTTTCGGGGTCTGGAATCTGCTTAACACAAACAATGATGTTCACGCGGTTGTTCGGCCTCCTGCGTATGGCCTACGGGTGGGGCGGCCCGTGGCGGTCTGCACAATCAAGAACGGTGATGGGGGTAAACCTGGAGGAGTGTAGCACGCGTCCCGCGATTGTGAAATCTCGCACACGGAAGCAAAACCGCCTTCAGCCCTGAGCTACTTGGGACTACCGTACGTCACCTCCCGCGAAACGCGAACGTCATCGATGCGCAATGAGCCCGAAACAGATACGAAATCCGCCGGAAACCGCGGCCCCCTACCTTTCGCTCTGTCGAAGGCGCAGAGGGGGCTCGGAGAGGCAACCAGCGTAGACCGCCATAACAATGGTTCGTCTCCGCCGGTTCTGACCACGCAAATCGATACGTGCGGGCCGCGCTTTGCGGACCCGTTCGTATCCCCCTCTCGCGCTACTGCCGGTGTAGTCGGCACAGCCAGCGAGCCGCGAACGCAGGCGGCGGGGGGAAACAAAGATGGTCAAGCAGGTCCCAGGAGGACCGCCGCTGGTCAACGCGGTGGGGCCGGGCGCATACGCCCGGCGGATACCCTTATGACCGCCCGGTACTGCGGGAAGTGCGGGCAGGCGTCTTCACCCGAAGAGGCGTTCTGCACCGCCTGCGGGCGAGCGTTGCGCCCGCTTGCCGTGCTGGATGGCGCAGTAGCTGAGGGGGCACCCGCGGCAGGCTCTGGATTCCGCGACCACGAGATCGCCCTTCGCCACGCCCTCGGCCTGCTCGCCAGGCGAGAGGTGTCGACGGCCGTCTCGGTGCTCGAACGGCTCTGCCAGGAACGCCCCGATTGGGCCGTCGCGAGGGCCTACCTCGGCATCGCCTACCTCCGCGCCACGCGCATCGCCGAATCGAGGGCCGAACTCGAAGAGGCAGTGCGACTGGCCCCGGACAGCTTCATCTGTCGCTCGAAGCTCGGCGAATTCCTCGCCCGACTCGGCTTCTACGACCAGGCGTTACGTGAACTGGATATCGCCCTCGCCCTACCCACGCCAGATTCGGAAAGCTTTCACGCCGCCATGGAGTTGCGCCAGTTTTCTAAGGACAAAGCGAAAGGCATCTTCTACCGCCCGACGGGCTATCCGCAGCTCGGACGGTTCTCTCCCGCGCGGCTCTTCCGCCGCGTCCAACCAGCTCTTCCAGAGAGGGGTAACTAACCTTGGAAACGCTTCTATTTCTGGTGCCCGTCATCGGCTGCCTGGTCATCGCACTCGGGCGGGTGACTTCGGTGAGAGCCGCGCGCCTTGAGGGCACACCAACCGGCGAGCTGCTTCTCAGCTTTCGCGAGCGACTGCAGTACCACCGCTCCACCGTCTACGCCGTCGGGGGGCTGATGCTCCTTGGTGCGGTCACGGGCTACATCTCGGCGGGCATCGAACTCATGATCGCTGCCGCGTCCCTTGCCCTCGTCCAGATGCCGATTCGTTACCGCTTCACCACGCAAGGCGTGGCCTTGGGGCGGCTGCTCTTCCGCCCCTACAGCGAATTCCTCGGCTACCGGGCGAGCAGCAAAGGTGTGGCCCTCGTGGGCAAGTCCGGGAACGGCTCCTTCTGGATTCGCGCCACCGGCTCCCGCCAGGATGCTGCCGTGAAGCAGCTGACGAAGCGCCTGCCTCTCGCTTCGCGAGCCGCCGCAGCCTATAGGCCGACGGGTCTCCTCGGGAGCATCCGCGCCGCTGCCGTGCTGGCTCCTGTGGCCGCCGTTGTGCTTGCCCTCGGGGCAACCGCAGCCTTCGCCGATGGCCCAACCGTGGACCCCAGCGGCACCACCACCGGTAGCGCCGAAGACCTCGGCGGGATTGGCATCGGTGGCGGCCAGGGCTTCGCCGTCCTCGACGCCGATGGCGCGGTCGACGCGGACGCCACTGCCAAGGTCTTCACAGACGCACAGACCAACGAACCGTTCGCCTACAACCTGGCGGGCTACGTGAACCAGAACCGCATCGCCATCAACTTCGTCTGGGTGCTCGTCACCGGCTACCTCGTGATGTTCATGCAGGCCGGCTTCGCCATGGTTGAGACGGGCTTCTGCCGCGCAAAAAGCGCGATGCACGTGATGATGTCCAACTTCATGATCTACGGCATTGGCATGCTCGCCTATTGGGCGGTGGGTTTCGCCATCGCCTTTGGCGGTGTTGGGCTGACGGGGCCGACCAATCTCGGCTCCGGATTGCTTGCCCTCAACAAGGAATGGAGCATCTCCATCTCGGGCGTGGATTACGGGATATTCGGCTACAAGGGCTTCTTCCTTTCGCCGAACTCCCTGGACGTCGGAATCGCCGTCCTCTTCCTCTTCCAGATGGTCTTCATGGACACCGCGGCCACGATTCTCACTGGCGCCGTCGCCGAACGCTGGACGTGGATGAGCTTCATGATCTGGGCCGTCTTCGTCGGCGCCCTCATCCAGCCCATGGTGGCGAACTGGGTGTGGGGCGGTGGTTGGCTCTTCACCCTCTACAAGAGCGGTCTGGAACGCCCCTACGTGGACTTTGCCGGCTCCGGCGTCGTTCACATGGTGGGAGGTTGGGCCGCCCTAGCAGGAGCTATCGTCCTTGGCCCAAGGCTGGGCAAATACAACAAGGATGGCTCGGCCAACGCCATGCCTGGCCACAACCTGAACATGGCCGCGATCGGGACGTTCATTCTCGCCTTCGGCTGGTTCGGCTTTAACCCAGGCTCCACTCTCGGGGCCAGCGGCAGCGGAAACCTGCGAATCGGTGAGGTAGCGGTCGTCACCATGCTGGCCGGCGCCGCGGGCTCCGTCGCGGCCATGGCCTACGCTAAGCTCGCGGTCAAGAAATACGACCCCGGCTACATGATCAACGGCCTGCTCGCCGGCCTGGTGGCGATTACCGCGCCCTCCGGCTACGTCAGTCCGATCCTCGCCGTCGTCATCGGCGCCCTCGCCGGCATACTCGTTTGCGTTGCCATGGTCTTCATCGAACGCACGTTGAAAATCGATGACCCGGTGGGTGCGATCGCTGTGCACGGGGTCTGCGGCGCCTTCGGCGTTCTCGCCGTCGGACTCTTCGCCGATGGCACGGCTCCCGACTTCCTAGTGGTCGGCCACCCGATCAAAGGCCTCTTCTTCGGAGACGGCCGCCAGTTCGCGGCCCAGCTCATCGGCATGATCGCCATCGCCGCCTGGTCCTTCGGGACAACCTTCGTGCTGTTCAAAGTTCTCATGGCCATGGGCGTCTATCGCTCGAAGCCCGAGGACGAGCTGCTGGGGCTCGATCTGCCGGAGATGGGCACCCACGCCTACCCGGTGGAGGATATGCCCTCAGAGCGCGGCATCGAACCTGGGACCTTCATCCCGGGGGTAACCCCAGCGCGATAGTCGGTAACGCCTGCAACGCCGACCGGGGGAGAGGGACAGTTGTCCCTCTTCCCCTTCGTCGCGTGTCAGGCCGATACCGCCCGAAACACTCTCGAAACCTCAATGCAATTCAGGCGTAACACCACCGCAAACCGTTGGAAACGCCCGCCTCCTACATTCGACTCGTGGAAACCTCCCCCGACAGCTTGATGATGATCGCCGCTCTCCTCCTGCTCGCGAAGGTGGCCGGGAGTATCTCTGTGCGGTTAGGTATGCCCTCCGTCCTGGGAATCATCGTGGCCGGGCTGCTGGCAGGCCCGGCGCTCTTCGGCTTCATCGAACAGGATGCCTTCGTAAACA
>JBDSEP010000077.1:0-2602 GCA_039919985.1 Tepidiformaceae bacterium
CCCCCGAGCAGGCGCGCATCGCCGAGGAAGCCGGAGCCTGCGCCGTCATGGCGCTCGAGCGCGTACCTTCGGACATCCGCAAGGATGGCGGCGTCGCACGAATGAGCGACCCGGAGATGATCCGCGGTATTATCGCCGCCGTCACCATCCCCGTGATGGCCAAAGCACGTATTGGTCACTTCGTCGAGGCCGACGTCCTCCAGGCGCTCGGAGTCGATTACATCGACGAGTCCGAAGTGTTGACGCCCGCCGATGAGACGCACCACATCGATAAGCACCTCTTCCCCGTGCCCTTCGTCTGCGGCTGCCGCAATCTCGGCGAGGCGTTGCGGCGCATTGGCGAGGGGGCCGCAATGATTCGCACCAAGGGCGAAGCGGGCACCGGCGATATCGTCGAAGCTGTGCGGCACATGCGCACTGTGCAGGACGAGATTCGCCGCCTCCAGACCATGGCCGAAGACGAAATCTACACCGCCGCCAAGGAACTCCAGGCTCCGCTGGAACTGGTCCGCCAGGTGAAGCGCGAGGGCCGCCTGCCCGTCGTGAACTTTGCTGCGGGAGGCATCGCCACGCCCGCTGACGCGGCCCTGATGATGCGCCTCGGCGCCGACGGCGTGTTCGTCGGCTCGGGCATCTTCAAGTCGGAGAACCCGGCCCTCGTTGCGAAGGCCATCGTCGAGGCGACAACACACTACATGGACGCCGAGGTCATCGCTCGCGTCAGCACCGGACTCGGTCGAGCCATGCCCGGGATCGCCGTCAGCTCACTACCAGAGAAGGAACTACTCGCCACCCGCGGCTGGTAAACCTCTGGGTTAGCCGCGTTCGGGAAGGCGCGCTTTGGCTCTCAGGCGGCGCCGGCCATGCGCTGGCCCGTGAGCCGCACGCTTCCCCTGTTCGAACGCAGGAGCATCTCGACCGACTTCGCGAGGTCTTCGTTGACGTTTGCCCGCGGCAGGTCGAATTCGCTCTCCTGACCCTCCGAATCGTGGACCACGAGCCGCACTTCGTCGCTCCCGGGTGCGCCCTTCAGCATGCGCGCAACCGCGCGCAGGAGCGCCTCGTCGTTCAGCACATCTTCCGTCTCGTAGATCGTGATCGTTAGGCGCGCCGAGTCCGCGTTGACCGGAGGCTCGACTCCGGGCCGTGCCGCCTCGGTCGTCGCCGATTGCGGCTGCTGTTGAGGCTGGGCCACTCGCTGGCCATTCGAACCGTTGCGCCGGCCATTAGGTGGTTGGCCGTTCGCCGTTGGCCGCTGGCCGTTGCCGTTCGCTCCGTTCTGCCCCCCTCCATTCACGCCTCCCGCGCTACCGGACCCGCCCCCCGGCGCGGCGGCTCTCGGAACCGACTTCTGCTTTGGTTGGTCCACCTGCCACTGGTCCGCGGCGAATCCCACCACGGTGCCCTCATTCTGGTCGAATGGCGCCGCCTTGCGCACGCTGAGGCCAATCCGGTCTCCGCGGTCTCGCACCTCCACTGAAAGCAGCAGTACCGCCCCTTCCGCCCATACCGCCTCGCCCGTGAGCTCGAGAGTATCGTTCCACACGGTGAACTCCGCGCTGCCGGTGAGGTCCTCCATATCCACCACGTAGAACGTACGCCCGTCCCGTGTGGTTCGCGCCTGGATGCGTGAGACCAACCCCGCCACCGATACAGTCTGCCCCGCGACCTCCTGCGTCAGCTCCGCCAGCCCGTGACTCGTGTAGCGCGCGAGCTCCGCCGCCGCCGCCTTGTACGGGTGCTCGGAGACATAGATCCCCAGCAGTTCCTTCTCCCAGGCGAGCAGGTCTTCCCGCTTCTGCACCACCGGTTGGAGTTCGAGCGCTGGCAACGGCGTATCCACCTGGCTTCCAAACAGGTCGAACATCGTCGACTGGCCGCTATCCCGCAGGTCCCGTTCACGCTTGGCGAGGCTCGTCAGCCGTTCGGCATTGAACGCGATCGTCGCCCGGTTGTGGCTATCCACAAGGTCGAACGCACCGGCCTTCGCAAGATGCTCGATCGCCCGGCTATTCGTCGCTGCAAGGTCGGCCCGCTTGCAGAAATCCTCGATATCCCGGTACGGCCCGCCTGCCTCGCGCGCCGCGATAATCCCGTCGACCGCCGATGAGCCGACGTTCTTGATCACACCGATGCCAAAGCGAATCGCGAGCGAGCCGTCTTGGCGGCGCTCCACGCTGAAGTTGTCGCGGCTGGCGTTCACATCGGGCGGCAGCACCTCAATCCCCAGCTTCCCGCACTCCGCCACCGCCGCGGAGATGCGCGCATGGGTGTCCGGCGCGCTCTTACTCAGCTTCAGCAGGGCCGCCATGTACTGCGCCGGGTAGTTCGCCTTCAGGTACGCGGTGTGATACGCGATATTCCCATAGCACCAACTGTGTGCCTTGTTGAAAGCGTACCCGGCGAACGGCTCTATCAGGTTGAATACGGCGCTCGCGTCCGCCGCCGCATACCCCTTCTTCATCGCCCCGGCCACAAACCCATCGCGCTCAGCGGCCATGATCTCCGCCTTTTTCTTCCCCATCGCCTTACGCATGATGTCCGCCTGACCTAGCGTGTAGCCCGCAAACTGCTGCGCGATAAGCATCACCTGGTCCTGGTA
>JBDSEP010000133.1:0-4256 GCA_039919985.1 Tepidiformaceae bacterium
CCTGCGCCGCGCGGCCTGCTGGCAGGCAGTTCGATCTACCTGGCGGTGCAGAATCTGCTGCTCACCGCGCGCGGCCTCGGTCTGGGCACGGTGATGACGACCTTCCAATCGGCAATGGTCGAAGACCTGACCGGCTGGCTGAAGCTGCCGCCGGACACCGTCCCGGTCGCCCTGATTCCGCTCGGCTACCCGGCTGTGAAGTTCGGCCCGGTGAAGCGGGAGCCGACCGAAGAGGTCACGCACTGGGAGACGTGGGGCAGCACCAGGGGCGCCTGAGCGGCTCTCGGTCCTAACGCACATTCATCCCAGGTACATTGAGCCGCGCTGGCCCCCTTTCGGGTCCGTGATCACGTTGATGACGGCGACGCTTCGTGCCGCGAGCGCTTTTTCCAGCGTTGGCCGGAGTTGGGCGGGGTCGGAGACTCGCGCGGAGAAGCCGCCAACCATTTCGCCCATGCGCTCGTAGTCCACCGGGAGGAGGGCAGCGATCGGCGGGGAATCGGGCGCGAACATTCGATCCTGGATGGAGTGTCCGGCGATGCCGCCGTTGTTCGAGACGACGAAGACCACATTCGCGCTAACACGAGCGGCCGTCTCCACCTCCATCGCGGCGGCGCCGAACGCGTAATCGCCGATGACGGCGACCGCTGGCCAATCCGGCATGGCGAGCTTCGCGCCGAGAGCGTAGGGCACGCCGGTGCCCATGCAGCCGGTGGTGCCAGAATTGAGCAGCGAGCGCGGGTTGTAGCTTGGCAGGACTGCGCGGGCGACGGCCATCGTGAGCTCGGCATCGACGCTGACTTTAGCGTTGCGGGGAAGGACGTCGCGGATTTCGCGCAGGAGGCGGTAGTGGTTGATGGGGGTCGAATCGGAGGACATCTGCTCGCTGATCGTGGCTTCGTTTTTCTGGGCGTCGGTGCGTAAGGAGTCCAGCCAGCCGTTGCCCAAGGAGGCAAGCGCGCGCCCACGGAGGGCGGCCACGACGGCTTCCACGCCTGCCGCGCAATCGGCGACCATGCCGAGCTCGAGGTTGGCGGCGCTGCTCATCTCTTCTGCCACGACGTCGATCTGCGCGAGGCGAACGTTTGGGTTGAAGCGCGGCGCGCGGCCGAACTGGAAGATCCAATTGAAGCGTCCGCCCACCATTACTACTGCGTCGGCGGCGGCCAGGGCGGAGGAGCGGGCGGCGTTCATGCACATCGCGTTGTCATCGGCGATTACTCCGCGGCCCATGGGCGAAGCGACGTAGGGGATGCCCAGGGCGACGAGCTCGGTAAGCGCGGGGCCCGCGTCGGCCCAGGCTGCGCCTTTGCCGATGAGCACCAGGGGCCGCTCGGCGTTGGCGAGCATGGAGGCGATGGCCTCGGCGAGGCGCGGGTCCGGGTAGGGCGCCGAAACGTCGGGCGAGGTCTCGCGCAGTTGGACGGCGGCGTCATCGACGCGGCGGCGGACGAACTGGCCGGGGAAATCGAGGTAGACACCGCCGGGCCGCCCGGCGAGGGCCTTGCCAAGGGCGAGATGGACCATCTCGGGGATGCGTTCAGTGCTATCGACCTGGGCCGTCCACTTGCAACCGGGCCTGGCGAAGGCCACCTGGTCCGCCTCCTGGAAGCCTCCGAGCCCGCGGGTCCGGCCCTCGACGGAGCCCCCGAGGACGACCAGCGGCATGCCGGATTCAGTGGCTACGTGGAGTCCGGTGATGGTGTTGATCATCCCCGGCCCAGAACCCGCGACGACGACGCCGGGCTTCTTCTTGATGTATCCCCATGCCGAGGCGGCGAAGCAGGCCGATTCTTCGTGGCGGCAGTTGACCACGCGGATGCCCTCGGCCTGCATCCCGGCCATGACTTCGATCATCGGGCCGGCGACGACCCCGAAGGCGGTATCGATGCCAGCCTGCTTGAGCTGCCTTGCAGCCAAAAGTCCGCCGTTGATTTCAGCCATGGTTGTCTCCAACTCGTTGCGAAGTGCGTAGTGGCAAGCGTCGGGCGCGCGCGGCTATGCTCGCACGTCGGGTGCCTCAAACCAGACCAGCATACAGGCACCGATTGGCATCTCCTGAAGGGTCCAGGTCTCCGCACTACACGAGGGGATGTAGCTCGTGCTCAGGGAGGAAGCGTTCAGATAATCATCAACTGGTCGCGAGCCAGGAGGGATTGATGATGCGCATCCGGGCTGGGGGGCTTCATGGCGCTGGAAGGACGCTGCATGACCTTCGCGTACTCGGGGAGTCGAACAGTGCCGGCCGGATCGCACGTCCGCAGCAGCTACGCCCGAATCTCGCGTATCTGCGACGGCCCTTCGATCTGTTCGATGGCGCTGAGGGGGGAGACATCGCTGGTGGCAATCGCCCGGATTCCGGGAAGGTACTTATCCATCATCTGCACGTTGAGCTTCACAAGTTGGCCGATGAGGGCCGTGCTGAGGCGGTCACCCTCGACATCGATGCTGGTCTTGAAGCGAACCTCGCCGTCCTTATCGTCGAAGTCCATCTCAAAGTTGCCGATGAGCATCCCGTAGTTCGCACGAGCGAGAAACTCGGCCATCGCAGCGCGGCGCGCGGCGGGCGCTTCGGTGAGTTCGATGGAGTAGACGACGAGGCGGTCTTCGGCCTCCCGAGCGTGAGCGATGCAGACCCAGTGGCCATTCTCGCCTTCGTGATTGAAGCGCAGGATCGTCTGCCCGCTGAACTCGGTTGTGAGGTAGGGAGAATCGCCGAAGAACTTCTTCAGGGTATCGAACATCGTTCGGGGCTGGGTCAAGGGTGTCCCTCCGTAACTGGGGCCCGCACACCAGCCACGCTGGAGCGAAGACCAAATCGTCGAAGTGCGGCCTCTGCATCGCTATGGCCGCGCCGCGCTCCCTCGCGCAGAAAGGCGAAGGCGTTTTCGAACTGCCCGCGCTCGCCAAGGACAAGACCGATGGAGTAGTACGCGTTCGTGTCGTTCTCGTCCAGCGTGGTGATGAGCGAGTAGTCGGCGATCGCGTCGTCGAGCCGGCCAAGGTCGTGGAAGAGTACGGCCCGCGCCCGCAAAGCCGGGAGGTTGGTTCGTTCGTATTTGAGCAGCAGGGTGAGATCGGCGATTGCCGGGGAAAGACGGCCACTCAAGCGTAGACAGAGGGCGCGTTCGTAGAGCAGTGGGAAGCGCTCCTCGCCCATGCTGATCGCGACGTTGAAATCGCCCACGGCGTCGCTGAACTGGCCCAACGCGCGCCGGAGGCGGGCCCGGGCCACGTAGTCTGCGCCAGTCGCAACGCCCAGTTCGATGAGGCAGTCGAGTTGCTGAGCGGCCTCCGCGAGTTGGCCCGCGTCACGGTGGTGCGCGGCGAGACTGCGGTAGGCGTCCGGGACTCTTGATGCCGCGATCGCTGCGCGAAAGTCGGCGACGGCTTCGACGCGCCGACCTGCATGAAGGTGCAGTAGTCCCCTGTTGTGCAGCGCCACGCCGAGCGCGGGGTCCAGCCCGGCCGCGAGGGTGTAGTCCCCAATTGCCGCCGCTTCGTCGCCCAGGTCACGGCGCAGGTTGCCACGGTTGTAGACGGCGTTGGCGAAGCAGGGGTCCAGGCGCAGGGCTTCGCCGTACCCGGCAATCGCTTTCTCGAATCGGCCCAGGCTGCTAAGGGCCCCCGCCCGGCTGTAGTGAATCGCGGCCAGGCCGGGGTTCGCTTCGATGGCGTGTTCATATTCGACGATTGCCCGGTCGAGGTCACCGAGGTGAAAGAAGGTGTTGCCCAGGTTGTTCAGGTCCTCAGCCGTCATCTCGTTGGCCTGTGGGGCTTCCCGGGGTTCGCCGCAGAGCTGGGCCCGATAGAGTTCGGTAAGCGCTTCGTGGAGCGCTTCGATGTCCTCGAACCGCTCGTTGGGGTCTTTCCGGAGGCAGCGTTGAACCAGCTCGTTGACTTCAGCGGGGAGTGCCGGCGGCAGCATGGGCGCAGGTGTCTCGCGGTGGGCCGTGCGCCACTCATCGCGCTCGGAGGCTCCGTGGAAGGGGCCGTGGCCGGTCAACATCTTGAACAGGATGCAGCCGAGGGCGTAAACGTCTGCCCGTGAATCGACGCGTCCTGTCGACCACTGTTCAGGGGCCATGTAGGACGGCGTACCGACCACCAGGTCTGGCGGGTGCGATTCGCGATCCTGGGGCCGGCGGGGGCTAATGAGTGCGAACCCGAAGTCAGTCACCTTCGCCGTGCACGTCTGGGTGACCAGTACGTTCTCTGGTTTCAGGTCGCGGTGCACGAACCCCGGGTGCGTCGTC
>JBDSEP010000156.1:0-5764 GCA_039919985.1 Tepidiformaceae bacterium
TGGCGGGCGTGCTCTTGGCGATGCGGTACCTGCCGATCGGTGTGGCCGTCGCTCCCGAACTACGTGGAAACGCCCTCTCCCGATTCTTCCAATCGATGCTTGTTCTGGACGAATCGTGGTCGCTGGCTAACCGCGGAGATGGCACGGTCGACCGCGCCACGCTCCTCGGCGCGGGGCTCGCGCTCTACATCTCCTGGCAGGCGGGCACGATCATCGGGGTGTTTGGGGGCGGCTTGCTCGGCGACCCCGAATCGCTGGGCCTCGATGCTGCATTCCCAGCGCTTTTCCTGGCGCTGCTCGCGCCAAAGCTGAATACGAATCGGACGCGGGCAGCGGCGCTGCTGGGTTTCTCCATTGCCCTCGTCCTGCTGCCGTTCGTGCGGCCTGGCGTGCCGCTGGTGGCAGCTACGCTCGGCTGTCTGGTCGGTTGGAAGGCGTCGCCCGTCGGGCAAGGCGTGGAGCGGACGCCATGAGCGAGATCTGGGAGGCGGTCGCGTTGGTGGGTATAGGGGCGGTGCTGTTTCGGGCGGCAGGGCCGCTGGCGCTTGGAGGGAGGCCTCTGCCGGAGCGGCTGCAGGGCTTGATGGCGACGCTTGCCCCGGCACTCCTCGCGGCGCTTGTGGCGACGCAGGTGTTTGGGAGCAACCGGGAACTCGTGCTCGATGAGCGGGCGCTCGGCCTGGGGGCGGCGGGCGTATTGATCGCTGTGCGAGCGCCGCTGCTCGTGGTGCTGGTTGCGGCCGCCGGGGTTACGGCCCTTGCACGCGCACTCTGAGGCCTACGGCCCGCCGGCCCGGTTCAGGCTATCGGAGGCGGCGAGTACCAGATCCTTGCGGGCGGCGTTCAGCTTATCCAGCTGGAGCTGCACGTTGACCGGATATTTGCCGGTGAAGCATGCGTTGCAGAGCGTGTCACTCGCCTGGCCGGTGGCTCTGTTCAGGCCTTCGAGGCTGAGGAAGCCGAGCGAGTCTGCACCGATATGCTGGCGAATCTCCTCGACGCTCTTGTTCGCCGCAATGAGCTCCGACTTGGTGGCCATATCCACGCCGAAAAAGCAGGGTGAGACGATGGGTGGCGTGGTGATGCGCATGTGCACTTCGGCCGCCCCAGCTTTGCGGATTAGGGCGAGGACGCGCGGCGTGGTGGTTCCGCGGACGATCGAATCGTCCACGACGACCACGCGCTTGCCGCGCAGGACGGCGTCTAAGGCGTTGAACTTCAGGCTCACCCCGGCTTCGCGGATGCGTTGGTCGGGCTGGATGAAGGTGCGGCCGACGTAGCGATTCTTCACAAGGCCCTCGCGGAAAGGGATGCCGGCCTCTCGCGCGTAGCCGATCGCGGCGGCGGTAGCAGAGTCTGGGACGCCGATGACCATATCCGCTTCCACGGGATGTTCGCGGGCGATCTGGGCGCCCATCGCCTCACGCGCCTCGTAGAGCAGGGTGCCGCCAATCTGGCTATCCGGGCGGGCGAAGTAGGTGTATTCGAAGGTGCAGGAGGCGAGCTTCCGGGCAGGGGCAACGGGGAAGAAACTCTTCATGCCGCTGGCATCGATCATCACCACTTCGCCGGGCCGGACTTCACGATCCATCTCCAGGCCGAGGTGTTCGAGTGCGCAGGATTCGGAGGCAGCCATCCACCCGTTGGCGCTGCGCCCGATGCAGAGAGGCCGCACGCCCATGGGATCGCGCACCGCAAAAAGGGCGTCGCGAGTCATGATGACGAGGCTGTAGGCGCCTTCGATGCGCCGCATAACGTAGTGAAAGCGCTCTTCCCAGGTTCCGGTCGCGATGGCCAGCAGGTGGGCGATGAGTTCGGAATCGGCGGTCGTCGCGATAGCCACGCCCTCTTCGATGAGGTCTTGGCGGAGCGTATCGGCGTTGGTGAGGTTCCCGTTATGGGCGAGCGCTATTGGCTGACCGGTCTGGCGATCGGTGACAATCAGGGGCTGGGCGTTGCAGGCGAGGGAGCCGCCGGTGGTGCTATAGCGCGTGTGCCCGATGGCGATATGCCCGCGCAGGTAAGCGAGGTCTTCTTCATCGAAGACCTGGGCGACGAGGCCCATTCCGGTTCGAAGGTTGAACGATTCGCCGTTGCTAGTGGCGATGCCCGCGCTCTCCTGCCCTCGGTGTTGGAGGGCGTAAAGGCCGTAGAAGGTGAGACGGGCTACATCGTCTCCGGGGCTGTAGACCCCAAATACGCCACACGCCTCGCGCGGATTGTCATCTTCAGGAATCACTACGCGACAGTCGCTTTCACTTGGGTGACGTTAACGACTTGATCAGTATATCGGGCTGGCTCCCGTGGGGGCAAAGCGAGGCTCAGCGGGCACCGAGAATCGCGAACAACCTGTTGAGGAGCAGGGGCGCTCGCTTGCAAGCCTGGCTGGCAGTTGCAACGATGAGTGGGATGCAAGGCGAAATCTACAGGGAGATAGCGGGCGCGTTGGAGCGCCATGAGCCGATTGTGCTGGCCACGGTGGCGCGCACCCGCGGCTCCACGCCTCGGAAAACGGGCGCGAAGATGGTGGTGCGCCGCGATGGCAGCTTTTTCGGCACGATTGGCGGAGGTTGTGGCGAGGCCGAAGTGTGGCAGGAGGCGATGGATGCCTTCGAGGATGGGAAAGCGCGCATCGTGACCGTGGACCTGACTCAGCCGACGGATGGGGACGACAAGATCTGCGGCGGGATGATGGACGTATTCGTGGAGCGGCTGGGTTAGCTCCGGGGCGAGGTGGCGGAGCAGGAACGGCGGCGGCTCGACGAGGAGCGCACTTGCGGTCTTGAGCTGGTAAATGGCCCATTCGCGGACGAGCGATATCTTGTATTCTTAGCTCAGACTTCCCGTCGTCGCTGAACGACAAGAGAGAGTTCCGTATGCCGATTGGTGCGCCCGAACTTGCGATCATTGCCGTTGTGCTCGTCCTGCTTTTCGGAGTGGGGAAGATCAGTGGGCTCGGCAAAGAGCTTGGCGGCTCCATCAAGGAGTTTCGCAAGGCTGTGAAGGACGAAGACGACCCGAAGAAGAATGTGACCACCGTGCAGGTGGAAGCTCCGCCGGTGCAGGGCGCGCCACCGGTGGTCACGGTGACCCCGCCGCCTACCTCCGCAAGCGAGAAGAAGAACATCTTCTAGCCGCGACCTGCCCACGCACAGAAACAGAAGCCCCCGAACTCCGGGGGTTTTCGCATTGGGGTAGGGATTGTCGCTGGCGCGGTGGCCCAGTGCTAAATGCCGCGGGCGTTACTTCCGATTGGTGACGCCGCTCACGCGCGTGGCCTTCAGCCGGACGAGCACGCGACCGGCGGTTTTCAGGCCCTCTTCGTAGCCCTCTGGCGGGCTGAACTTCTCGCGGCGCATCGCTTCGTTCACGGAAATGTGGCCGGCGAGGATGTCGTCCGCTTGAATGGTCGCTTCCCCTTCGACGGTGACGAATCCGAAGGGCGCGCCCTCATCGAGCACGGTGATCGCAATGCGCGGGTCCCGGCGGATGGTTTTCGCCTTCAGCCGCCCGTCGGTGGTGCTGAAGATCAGCTCGTCGCCTTCGCGAGCGTAGAAGATCACGGAGTTCGAGGGGGTGCCGTCGGCGCGCATGGTGGTGACGACGGCCCAGCGGTTTGCGTTGATGAAGGCGTCCTGTTCCGGGGTGCCGATCATTGGGGCGCTCCGAGGGATTCGAAGATGGGCGTGCGGCGCTCGGCGAAGGCAGCCAGCCCTTCCTTGAAATCGGCGTTGCCGAAGCTATCGGACATGGCGTTGTTGCCGGCTGCAACGGCCGCCGCGAGGTCGGTGAACTGGGCATCGTAAACCAAGCGCTTAATGCGCTTCATGGCCAGCGGCGAGGCGTGGTCCGCGAGGTAGGTCGCGTACTCTTTGGTCTGCGGAAGCAGCTCGTCGTGGGGGATGATGCGGCTGACGAGGCCCATGCGGAGTGCCTCATCGGCGCCAATGACGCGCGAGGAGTAGAGGAGGTCGAAGGAGTTGGAGGTGCCGATCATGCGTGGCAGCATCCAGTTGATGCCGTGCTCCGCGATGAGTCCGAGCGAGGAGAAGGCGGTGCCGAAGCGCGCCTGGTCCGAGGCGAAGCGGATATCGGCGTAGAGCGCGTTTACGAGCCCGAGCCCGACTGCCGCCCCGTTGACGGCACAGATAAGCGGCTTCTGCGTGGACATGGGGAATGAGTAGTGCTGTTCGTAGTTCGCCTGCATGCTGCCCGGTGCTGCGCCGCCGCCTTCGTTGCCGGTGGCGCCGTCGTCCGCGATGGTGTTCAGGTGCGTCATATCCGCACCGGCACAGAAGCCGCGCCCTGCCCCCGTGAGGATGACGGCGCGAACCCCTCGATCGGCGTCTGCGCGGGCGAGGGCGTCGCGGTATTCGCGCTCCATGGTGCCCGTCCAGGCGTTCAACTTAGTGGGGCGATTGAGGGTGATGACGGCCGTCGTGCCGTCGACTTCGTAGAGGATATCTGAGTAGTCCATGCGAACGCGCCTCCTCGGCGTGATGCGCGTATTCTCTTGCCCGCCGACCGACTTCACAAGCGAGGCCCGCCCATGGCGTCCAGCGAACTCTGCTTTCTTTCCGCGACCAGACTGCTGGCCATGATGGCAGGCGGCGAACTCTCGGCCGTGGATGTGGCGGAGGCGCACTTTGCACAGGTGGAGCGCGTCAATCCGCTAGTCAACGCGATCGTCACGCAGGTGCCGCGCGAAGAGGTATTGGCGGCGGCGCGGGCCTCGGACGACCGCCGGTCCCGGGGCGAACCGCTCGGGCTGCTCGAGGGACTGCCCGTGGCCCATAAAGACCTGTTCGACACGCGCGGACTGCGCACCACCTACGGCTCGCCAATCTACCGGGAACACGTGCCGGAGGCGGATGCGCCGATCGTGGCCAGGCTGAAGGCGGCGGGCGCAATCACCTTCGGGAAGACGAACACGCCAGAGTTTGGACTCGGATCGCAGACCTTCAACAAGGTGTTCGGCGCGACCCGCAACCCGTACGACCTGACGAAGACGTGCGGCGGCAGCTCTGGCGGGGCCGCCGTGGCGCTGGCCACGGGCATGCTGCCGATAGCGGACGGTTCGGACGTGGGAGGTTCGCTTCGGAACCCCGCGGGCTACTGCAACGTGGTTGGCCTGCGCTCATCGCCGGGACGCGTGCCGGGCGCTGGCGGGTCCTGGGACCGCTTGGGCATCTCCGGGCCAATGGCACGGAGCGTGGAAGACGTGGCGCTGATGATGCAAGCGATCAGTGGCCCAGATACGCGTGCACCGCTGGCCTACGGGATGCCGGGCTCAGAATTTGCAGCATCGCTCGAACGAGACTTCAGCGGGATGCGGGTGGCATGGACAGGCGACCTTGGCGGGCTGCCGATCGATCCGCGTACGCGCGCCGTGTTCGAAGCGAGCCGCCCGGCGTTCGCGGCGCTGGGCTGCGAAATCGAGGACGCCGAACCGGATCTCGATGGCGCGCACGAGGCGTTTCGCGTGCAGCGCGCGGTGAATATGGTTGCGCGCTACGGCGGGCTGCTGAGCGAGCATCGAGAGGAACTGAAGGAAACGGCCATCTGGAACATCGAAGAGGGGCTCGCGCTCACGGGCGCCGAGGTTGGAGCCGCCGAGCTGCTGCGCCAGGAGCTGTTCGTGCGCATGCACACGTTCTTCGAGCGGTACGCCTTCCTGATCTGCCCGGTCAGTCAGGTGCCGCCATTCGACATCGATCAGGAGTATGTGTCCGAGATCGACGGGACGAAGATGGAGACCTACCTG
>JBDSEP010000158.1:0-16030 GCA_039919985.1 Tepidiformaceae bacterium
CGAAAGCTGCCCTTCGGCGGAAGGATGTTGCCCGTCGGAGCGTCGTCACGCTTCGGTTCAGCGAACATCTGCTCGAAGGCGGGGCTGGTAGCGTAGCTCAGGACGATTGGCTGCTTCCCCCCTTTAAGGGTGAAGTTTGTGTTGTATGCCGTTTCCCAGGAGTCGACGACCACGAGCCCGTTGCCCCGCATCTGCTTCCACCACGCCAGGTACGCGCTGTTGCCGAAGTAATCCACGGTCGCGATCAGGAACGCGAGCCCGGGCGAAGACGCCGCCGGGTTCTCAACTGCCACCAGGCCCCTGTACTTCGCATCCGTCAGGTCTTCCAGACGCTGCGGCACCGGCAGATTCGCCTTCTTCAGGGCCGCGATGTCGTAGTTGAAGTTTACAAGTCCGAAGTCGATCGGCGTCACGCTGTTGGAGCCGTCCACCTGGAGGTCGTTCGAGACCTTCGTGAGCAGCGGCGACGAGTAGGGCATGAACAGCCCCGCCTCGAGCGCTCGCGAGAGGAATGTGTTGTCCACCCCGAAGGCGACGTCACCCTCCGGGTTCTTCTTTGCGAAGACGAGGCTCGTCACCAGGGTCCCGGCGTCCCCCTTCTTCAGGACCGTGACGGTGGCGCCGTTCTCCTTTTCGAACCCCTTAAGCAGCTCTTCGGAGATCGCGAAGGAGTCGTGTGTCACGACGGTGAGCGACTTCGAAGTGCCCGGATCGTCGTCCCCGCAGGCGGCGCCAAAAAAGAGGAAAAGGGCAAGGAACAGGACTGGGCAGGACGCGATTCGCGAACGCATACGGAAGTCTTTCCGCCGCCCGGGGCGCCGGGGAGACCTCCCCGCCGATAGCTCATGAAAAGAGCCCGGCGAGCCGGACTCCGCGTACCACGAAGTTCCGACCGCTTTCCTACGCACGCATAAACGTGGTCAGGTTCAAGGGGTTTATTCTCAGCCCGAAGGCACCCCCAGCGATCCCGAACAGCTATTGAATTGTCGAGATTAACGCTACACCTGCGTCAAAACCTCCGCAACAGCGGCGACGAGTAAATCGTCTCCCGTGGCGAGCCCGTGGGCGGTTCCCCCCTACTCGCGATAAACTGCGTCCCCGGTGCAGAGCAGCCTGGCTGGACCGAGGCCGCGGTTGGAGGATCGAATGGACGAGGAGAGAGAGGCGCTGCTGAGGCACTATCGGGAGATGCGCAGCGCGCTGCTAGCGGCGATCGAGGGCCTGAGCGACGCGGAGTTGACGGAGCCTTCGGTGGACGGATGGGCCGTAAAGGACCACCTTGCACACCTGGCGACGTGGGACGCCCTACGTGGGGCGGAGGTGGAGCGCATTTCGTCGGAGCACGCTTCGGCGTGGCAGGCCTCGGAGGAACAGGTGGGGGCGTTCAACGCACTCTCGTACGAATTGCAGCGCGGGCTTTCGCTCGCGCAGGTGCGGTGGGAGCTGACAACGACTCACGAGCGGCTGCTGGCGGCGATCGCCGAAGCGAGCGAGCGGGGGCTGGAAGCAGCGCACTACAGCGAAGCGGCGCTGCGCAGCACGCACGAGGCGCAGCACACAGGGTGGCTGGTCAGTTGGCGGTCGAGGCGGGGCGTCTAGCCGCGAGCTTCCTGCAGGGCCGCGATGTCGAGCTTCGTCATCTGGAGCATCGCGTCCATGGCGCGTTTCGCTTTTGCGGGGTCGCTGTCGCCAAGAATTTCGCCGAGGACTGTAGGGACAATCTGCCAGGAGAGCCCAAACTTGTCCTTGAGCCAACCGCACTGTGACTTTTCGCCGCCTTCGGAGAGCGTCTCCCAGAGGTGGTCTATTTCGGCTTGAGTTTCGCAGGGGACGAAGAGCGAGATCGCCTCGGTGAACTTGTACATAGGCCCACCGTTGAGGGCCATGAAGCGTTGCCCATCGAGTTCGAAAGAGCCCGACATGACGGTGCCCGCGGGACCTGGGCCGCCCTCGCCGTAGCGCGAAATCTCGCCGAGCTTCGAGTTCGGGAATGTTGCGACGTAGAAGTTCATGGCCTCTTCGGCGTTGTCATCGAACCAGAGGAAGGGGGTGATGGTTTGCATATGGCGGGATGGTAGGAAGCGGCGGCGAGGCCTGTCAATGCCCGGAGGGAGTGCAGGGAGAGATTCGGTCCGGTCTGCTGGCGCGTGGTCGATCTATTGCCCGGCGGTGAGCGAGAATGAAGTGGCAAGGGCGATCGCGGTCGTCCAGAACGGCCGACGTCCACGAATGAGGAGACAACACGATGCGATTCATGGTTTTAGTCAAGGCGAGCAAGGAGTCCGAGGCTGGCGTGATGCCTTCCGAAGAACTGATGACCAAGATGGGGAAGTTCAACGAGGAGATGGGGAAGGCCGGAATCGTGCTGGCTGCGGAAGGCCTGCACCCGACTTCCAAAGGCGTCCGATTGAAGTTCTCGGGGAAGAGCCGGACGGTGGTCGAGGGGCCGTTCTCCGAGACGAACGAACTCGTGGCCGGGTTCTGGCTGATTGAGGTGAAGTCCAGGGAAGAGGCGATCGAGTGGATGAAGCGTTGCCCCAACCCGATGAACGACGACTCCGAGATCGAGATTCGGCAGGTTTTCGAAGAGGAGGATTTCGGAGCCGAGTTCACACCAGAGGCGCGTGCAATGGAAGCGCGGATGCGCGATCAGATAGCAGACAAGAACAAGCAAGCGTGACTTGCCGCCATGGGGCGCGCTCGGACGGCACCCGGTCTCGCTCTAACGGAGCAGCGGGACCGAGAGGTCGGCTGACTCGCGCAAAGGGAGGACGACGGCGACTTCCTTGCAGTTCGTGAAGAACGGACAGCGGACGCACTCGTTCCAGACCTTCTGGGGGAAATCCATCACGTTAGCGACCGCGAATCCCTGCTTCTCGAAGAAGCCGGGCTTGTAGGTGAGGGCGAAGACCCGTTCGAGGCCGAAGGCGCGAGCATCGGCCACGCAGGCGGAAACGATGGCCGCCCCGACGCCCCGGGTCTGCGCTGAATCCGCGACCGCGAGCGAGCGCACCTCGGCCAGGTCCACGCCCATGATGTGGAGTGAGCCAGTGCCCACGACCTCACCGTCGAGCCATGCGACCTTGAAGTCGCGGATCGCCTCATAGATTTCACCGATCGGGCGGTGAAGCATGTCCCCCCGATCGGCCCAGTAGGCGACGAGGGAGTGAATGGCTTCGGCATCGGAAAGCCGTGCCGGTTCGATAGAAAGCAATGGGGTCTCCTGGCAGATTGGACCGCGCGGGTCGGGCGAAGCGTGGTTAACGCGTACGCGCTGCGCGGGCCGGGGCGACGTGCGTGACGTCGCCCCGAGAATCTCCAATCGCCTCTGCCGGTGCCATGATTGAAGCTTAGCGCAGACGCTGCGCGGAGCAAAGGCGCGCAGATCCTCGCAGTGCCGCCGTGGTGTACTCTTCGGCGCTGAAGGTGCCCAAAGCGAGGAGGAGTTTGGCGATGCGGGTCTCGATCATGGGTCAGGCAGCGTTCGGCGAAGCGATCCTGGCGCGCCTGCGGGAGGAGGGGGTGGAGGTAGTGGGAGTTAGCGCGCCCGCACCCCGGGAAGGCGGGCGGCCTGATGCGCTTTGGGCGGCGGCCGAGTCGCTGGGCCTCCCGTGTGTCTCCACCACGGACCTCAAGCAGGGGGAGGGGCTTGCAGCGTGGCGGAAGCTCGAAGCAGACCTCTGCGTAATGGCGTTTGTGACCGAAATCATTCCCGCCGAGGCGCTCGCCGCTCCGAAGCTCGGGAGCATCCAGTTCCACCCCAGCCTGCTCCCGCTTCACCGCGGCTCCTCCGCTATCAACTGGGCGATCATCAACGGGGACGTGGAGACTGGCCTCTCGGTCTTCTGGACTGATGCCGGAGTAGATACCGGGCCCATCCTGCTCCAGAAGAGGGTCCCCATCGAGCCCACGGACACGGTGGGCTCTCTCTACTTCGAAAAACTCTTTCCGATGGGCGTGGAGGGGATTGCGACAGCGGTGGCGATGGTTTCGAACGGGACTGCCCCGAAGAACGACCAGACACACGCCGATTCCACCTATGAGCCGCCATGCGGAGACGCGCACGCAGGAATCCGCTGGTACGAACCGGCGGCACGTATCTACGCCCTCGTTCGAGGGTGCAATCCGCAGCCCGGCGCGTGGACAACCCACGACAATACGAAGTTGCGGCTCTTCGACTGCTCGCTGAGCGGTGTTGAAGAGCCGGGGATGCCTGGCCGCGTGCTGAGAATCGACGAGGATGGATTCGACGTGAGGCTGAACGGTGGGGTCCTCCGCATCCTGCGCGTGCAGCCCGAAGGCGGCCGGAAGGTATCGGCGGGTGAGTGGGCGGCAAGCGTCGGACTGAAGGCGGGCTACCGGTTCCGCTAGTTCCCCGGAGTGCCGCCTGGCTTGGTGGGCGTCCGCGGAGGGGATGGAGTAGCACCAGGAACCGGCGACCGGGTCGGTGTGCCAGGGGTGCCTTGAGCGCCCGGCGTACCGGTACCGCCCGGCAAGGGCACGCCCTTCTTCACATTGATCGTGACCTGCGTGGAGAGGCCCAGGGAATCGAGCGCGGTGAGGCGCACTGTGTAGACTCCATCAGCGAGCGCGGCGATCGAGATGGTGCCCAGTACACCATCAATATTCGAACTCCCTTCGCCGATCGACTTCCACTCGGTCGGGCTCGCGCCCGCGCCGAGCTCCAGCTTCCACCCCTTGCTGTTCGGAACTTCAACACTCCCTACGACCGGCGTGTCAACGTTGATCGTCTTGCCATTCGAAAGGTTCTTCAACTCCACCGCTAGCGCTCCTGTACTCCGTTCGGTCGGGGCGATGGGGATGCCGCGTTCCCTGGCAAGGGCGATGGCAAGATCGGCCTTGAAGCCCGGAAGCTTGACGAACTTGCGGGTGACTCGAAACTGACCGGGCGTCTGGTCGCTGGCGAGGAAGCCGTTGCGACTATCGATCTCACGGTTTTCGCATTCGGATTCGTACTTCACATCTGTCCGCACCCAGGCGGTGACAAACTGTTCGCACCCCCCAGCGGCGCCGCGCTCGGTAGTGGGCGATTGGAATTGGCGCTGCGCCACGTTCTTCGGTTGGAGCGAAGCGAAGCCTTCGAGGGTGGAGAGCACCTGGCGTCGCTGGAGGTAGGCGTGGTATTCGCCCATCCAGGTTTTGAACAGATGAATGGTGGTGTTTGCGGCCGCGTAGTTCGCGGAGGGGCCGTCCTTCACGAGCGATTTGTCCGCGTTGCCCACCCAGACAGCGGTGGCGGCATAGCGCGAATAGCCGTTCATCCAGGTGGCCAGGGTGTCAACGGCGCTTTTCGGACCCTGCTGGGTACCGGTCTTGATGCCGCCAGGAATCTGCGTGCCGTCCATAAAGAAGTCCAGCGCGTTGTCGCCGTTGCTCGACCCACAGCCCCAGATCACGAACCTGGCAGTGCAATCCGACATGATGGAGTGGAGGAGCCAGACGGAGCCGGCATCGACGACCTGCTTGCGCTGCGGTTCGCCCTGCGTCCAGAGGATGTTGCCATCGACATCGCGCACCTGGAGGACCACGATGGGGTCCAGCTCTCGCGTACCCGGGATGCGGATGTTACCCCGGCTGAACTGGAACTTCTGCTCGACGGCGAGATCGTAGTCGGTGCCCGTATCGATGGCCGTGCTCTTCAGATCTTTGAGTTGCAAGGTTTTGGCGAGCGTTTCCACCCCAACCATTGCGCCCATGTTGGCGATGACCGAGTTCATATAGGCCATATCGAATGCGCGCACGTTAGCGCCGCCGGTCGCGATGGAGGCGCCGTAGGTGACATCGACGTGGGCACGGAAGGTGGGGTCGAAGCGCTGGTCGAGCGTGGTGATGCCGAGCTTCTTGGCCATCGCTATCACGTTGTCGATTCCGCCTTCCTGGGCGGCGCGGAAGGCTCCGATGTTCTGGGAGCCGCCGAGTGCAGCGCGGGCGGTGATGAGCCCCTCTCCGCTGCGTCCATCGTTGCGGGGGTTGGTGATGGAGGTGCCTTCAATGGTGAGGGGGCTGGTGTCCCAGAAGGTGCTCATCGGGCTCTTGCCGAGCGTGTCGAACCAGTTGAGATAGACCGCGGGTTTGAACGACGAGCCCGGCTGGTTGATCTCCATCAGTTGGTCGATATCGCCGGCGACGCGCCGATCCGAGACGAAGCTCGGGTCGCGGTTGGGAGCGTAAATGATCACCTGGCCGGAGGTGGGCTCGATGGTGACGATCGAGGCGTTGTTGCACTCGCAGCCCTTGGAAAGTCCGTCGGCAACAAAGCCTCGGACCATCTGCTGAGCGACGTCAGTCTCCGCCCAGTCCAGGGTGGTGGTGACGCGATACCCGGCGGAGTGGACACTCGCCTCGCAGTCAGCGGTTCCGGGGAGTTGCGGCAGCCAGCGGGCCTCGCACATCCGAACGAGCCGAGGTTCGACCTGGTTATCGATAAACGCCGACGCTTTCGTTGGGTTACTGGAGGCGTAAACAGAGAGAACCTCCGCCTTTGCGGCCTCCGCCTGCTCGCGAGTGGCACGCTTGTGGACGACCATCAGGTCGAGCACATCCTCCTGCCGGGCTTTGGCCGCGCCAACGACTGTAGTGCGCCCTTCGGCATCGACGATGCAGGTCACGCCGTCAGGGTCCTTCGCGCAGTTCAGCCGCGGGTGATAGTCAGTCGGGGCGGAAGGGACGCCAGCGAGGAGCGCAGATTCGGCGAGCGTGAGATCGAACGCATCCTTGTGGAAGTAGCCCTGGGCGGCGGCCTGGATGCCGATATACCTGTCCGCGTAGGAGATCTGGTTGAGGTACCACTCGAGGATCTCTTCCTTGGTGTAGTCCTTTTCGAGTTCGATGGCGAAGGCGATCTCTTTGAGCTTGCGGTCGAGCGTGCGTTCCGCAGTGCAGACCAGTCGCGTATCGGCGGAGATGCTGGGGCAGATGTACACGTTCTTGATCAGTTGCTGGGTGATTGACGAGCCGCCGGTGCCGCTGCCAATGCCGCCGCCTACGTAATTCTCGTACGCCGCACGGAGGAGTCCCTGGACGTTCACGCCGGGGTTCTCCCAGAAGCTGTTGTCTTCGGTGGAGACAGTGGCTTCGACGAGGGAGGGGGAGATCGCCGGGAGCTTCACGGGGTTGAGGAGTTGGGCGTCCTTGTTCGTCAATCGACCCAAGAGCACGCCGCCCTCTGGGCCACCGCGATCGTAGATTTCGGTGAGACCGACGTTGTTCTGGAGGAGCTTCTCGGTAATGGGAACGTAGTCCGAAGCGTACGATTGGTAGACCGCAAACACCGCTCCAACGCCGGCGGCGAGGGCGAGCGAGGCTAGCACACCGATCGCCAGGATGCCGACCAGCACGACGGGCACGCCGCCCTATGCGTCTCTTGTCGGGCGCGGAGGAGGCGGCGCCGGGTGACGGTGTTCAAGCGCACATCCTCGATAGCCGATGACGAGTACGGTCGGACGTCGCAGGACAGTTCCGCATGGTGGGAGAGTACCAAACGGCGGGATGGCGGGGAACTTGGGCGGTAAAGGGCGGCGTTGTGTAACCTTGGCCTATGTCGTTGAGCCGGGACGAAGTCCTCCATATCGCCAGGCTGGCGCGCATCGCCCTCACGTCGGCGGATGTCGAGCGCTTCGCCGCGCAGCTTTCGGGCATCCTCGATCAGTTCGCAGCACTGGCGGCGGTGGACACGGAGGGTCTCGAGCCGACGGCCCACCCGCTGCCGCTTTCAAACGTGATGCGCGCGGACGTGGTGACGGTCTCGCTGAGGCAGGGAGAAGCGCTCGCAAATGCCCCTGAGGCGGAAGAAAACTTCTTCCGCGTGCGGGCGGTGTTGGAGTGACCGATCTGTGGAAGCTGACTGCCCACGAAGCACACGAAAAGCTGCGCGCCAGGGAGTTTAGCGCGGTCGAGTTGACGGAGTCGGTGCTCGAACGGGTGCGTGCGGTGGAGCCGCAAGTCCATGCCTACATCACCCTCACCGAGGATGTGGCCCTCGAGCAGGCGGGAGAGGCGGATGCGAAATACGCCTCGGGGATGGCGACGCCCCTCACGGGCATTCCTCTGGCAATCAAGGACCTGATCGTGACCAGGGGGGTGCGCACGACTGCGGGCTCGAAGATCCTGGAGAACTTCGTGCCGCCCTACAGCAGCCACGTGTACGAAACGCTACGCAGAGCAGGGGCAGTGATGGTGGGCAAGGCGAATATGGACGAGTTCGCGATGGGTTCGAGCACGGAGCATTCTGCGTAC
The DNA here is from genome assembly GCA_039919985.1 of Tepidiformaceae bacterium. Lineage (GTDB taxonomy): Bacteria > Chloroflexota > Dehalococcoidia > Tepidiformales > Tepidiformaceae > PNKC01. The sequence continues at coordinate 8,257 of JBDSEP010000158.1, forward strand.
GGGCCATCGTGCAACCCGTGGAACCTTGAACTGGTGCCCGGGGGGAGTTCCGGCGGGTCGGCGGCGGCGGTCTCGGGGGGCGAGGCTATCGGCGCGCTGGGCAGCGATACGGGCGGGAGCATCCGCCAGCCGGCGAGCCTCTGCGGCGTCGTGGGTTTCGACCCGACCTATGGGCGAGTGAGCCGCTACGGGATAATCGCCTTCGGTAGTTCGCTGGACCAGGTGGGCCCGATCGGACGGGATGTGGAGGACGTGGCCACACTGCTCGATTGCATCTCCGGGCACGACCCAAGGGATAGCACCTCCAACCCGGAGCCGGTGGCCGACCTGCTGCACTATCTCGGACGAGACATCACGGGGATGCGCATCGGGGTGCCGAAGGAGTACTTCATCGCGGGGATGGAGCCGGGAGTGACGGCCCGGATCGAGGAGGCGCTGACACTCTTCGAAGCGCTTGGCTGCCACGTGGACCGCGAGCTTTCTCTGCCGAGCACGGAGCACGCGCTGGCGGTGTACTACATCATCGCCCCGAGCGAGGCGAGCGCGAACCTCGCGCGCTACGACGGCGTGAAGTACGGCTACAGCGATCGGTCGGCGGGGTCCATGTGGGCGAACATGGAACAGACGCGCGCCGGCGGTTTCGGGGAAGAGGTGAAGCGGCGAATCATGCTGGGCACCTACGCCCTGAGCGCCGGCTACTACGATGCCTACTACTTGAAGGCGCAGAAGGTGCGCACACTGATCAACAACGAGTTCGCCGCTGCCTTTCAGAAGTACGACGTGATCGTCACACCCACCTCGCCAACGGTCGCCTTTCCGCTGGGAGCGAAGCTCAACGACCCGTACGCGATGTACCTGAACGACATCTACACGCTGCCCTCATCGGTGGCCGGGCTACCGGCGATCAGCGTGCCCTGCGGCCTCAGCGAAGGCTTGCCGGTGGGACTCCAGATCATCGGGAACTTCTTCGACGAACCGCGCGTAGTGCAAGCCGCCCACGCGTTTGAGCAGGCGCTGGGGTGGTCGAATCGGGTGGCCGCGCTGAGCGGGGCTTCGAAGCACAGAGATACGCAGGTGTGAGAGGCGCGCCCTTGGAAGCTCGGCGACTTCCACGAGCCCAGAAGGCTGGCAGGCCGGAACGTCAATTCCAGCACGGCTGGCCAGCACCACCAGTCGCATTTGCCCCCACCGCACCAAGCAGGCTCGACTGCTGTGTGAGTGCCGCTCCAGTTGCATTTGGCGCATAGCACGAGTACGCCGAGTAGTTATAGCCAACGATATGCGAGTGTACGCCGACATCGTTGGTAACCTCATAGCAACCAGACGTATAGCGCCAGTTGTAGGTGTATCCGATGAACGTCCCGACCCTGATGCTTTGGTATTGACTAAACCCGCTACCCGTTGGGTAGACATGCGCCCACTGGAACCAACCAAGTGCACCGCTATCGTTCGTTACCGCAAAGGCATACTTTATCCCGGCGTAGGTCCAAGAAGCGGCCGCACATGTGTTTCCAACGAGCGCGACCGATGTATTCATCGAGCTTCCAGGGCTCGAGTATGCATACCAGTTCCCTGCGGCATTCGGAGTCTGGTAGTAGTCGGTTGCCCAGTCCCCGCCCCAAATCCCAACAAGGTGCGAGCTTGCTGGAGCGAACCCGAATTTGTCTCATTGGCCGCTGAAGGGAGCCCGCACTTCCACCGAGGTGGCAGCTGCGCGAGCCTGATCTCCCGGGATGAACCACAGAGACGAAACGCTAAACGCGAACAGAAACTCAGCCAAAGGCTCTGTCGATCTCATGGGGTCACCTTCATCAGCTTGAACACGCGGTTGAGGTTGTAGTCGGCCACAAAAACCGAGCCGTCTGGCAGCACGATGATGTCGGTTGGGGCCGAAAATTGCGTCGCGTTGCCCACGCCAGTCGCGAAGCCTTGCCCCCCTTTTCCGGCAATGGTGGTTACGTCCGTCGCGGGCCCGATGTGCCGAATGCGCTGATTGCGACCATCCACGACGAACAGATCGCCATCGCGGCCCACCGCGATCCCCGCAGGCCCTCGGAACCGCGCCACAAACCCCGATCCGTCCACGAAGCCTTCGGCGCCGTCAGCGGCGCCGGCCACCGTAGTGACTTGTCCATCCGGGCCAATCCGCCTGACGCGATTGCCTGCCTCGGTGACGTACATTGCGCCATCCGGAGCAGCCGCGATATCCACGGGGAAGAAGAACGTGGCTTGCGCGGCCGGCCCATCCTTCGAACCGCCGACTCGCGTGCCTGCGAACAGCGACACGTCCCCGTTTTGGTCGATTTTGCGGATGGCGTTGTTCGCGCTGTCAACCACGTAGAGAGCTCCGCTTGTACCTATCGCCAAACTGGTTGGCTCTCCCAGCACCGCCAGCATCCCTGGCCCATCCCGATACGGCTGCGAGGGGTAAGGCAGACAGTTGTCTGGCCGCGGGGGTAGACCAGGGCTCTTAGGCGGCGGCAGCATGCAGGGGGCGTTGTCAATGCCCGCGACGGTGCGGACCTGCCCATCTCTTAGGCTTCTCACCTGTGCCGCTGCGGAATCAATGATGTAGATCGTCCCATCGTCACTAACAGCGACGGCCACCGGGGTCCGGAATTGTGCCTCGAGCGCTAGACCATCTTGGCTACCTTCGATGCCTGAGCCTGCTACCGTCTCGACTATCCCGCTAGGCGTTAGTCGGCGGATAACGTGGTTACCTGAGTCGGCGACGTAGATATTGCCCCGGCTGTCTGCGGCGAGGCCCACCGGACGGTCGAATAGCGCATCAAGTGCCGCTCCGTCCTTTAGTCCACTTTCTGCAGCCGGGATGCCGGCTTTCATCGCGCCACCACCTGCAACCACCGTGGCCTGCCAAGTGGTGGTTCCCACTCTCGGTTCATCCGTACACGCCGTCGCGAACACCAACAGCGCGGTAGCGCCGGTGAGCCCACCCAAGCGAGAAACGATGCGCGCCGTCCGCTGGATTCTCATCATCCCACTTCCTTAGTGAGTTGTTCCTGAGCGACTCGTTCCCCCTCGGGGAGGTGCGCCTCGATGAAACCCGAGGTTCAATGAGCTAACCCGAAGGTACGCTGCGATTCCTACGCCGACTACCTACCGTAGGTACCGTTCTCACCCTACGGTTCGTACCATTTCTTCCTCTTCCAGCCCGGCCTGAGCGGCGCACCACCGGTGGCACTCCGCCCGGTGGCGCCTCCACCAGCGACCCATCTCCTTCACATCGCGGAGGCCTAAAATGTCCTTCAATTGTTCTACGTGTCCGCGGATCGTGTTGTATTCGAGGCCCTCCGTGCGGCGATCTCTGTCTCTGACCGGGCGTCCGCCAACCTACGCAGCACGCGGACCTTCCTGAAGCCCAGCGATTCCCAATCTTCGAATCCGTGACTCTCGACGCTCATGCTCCACCTCGAGGTCGATCGGACGAGCTGGCCGGGAGCCGCCCTCCGGCGCGGCGAGTATGCGCCGACGACACAAGGGTGATCAACGCTGCATTGTGAATTCTTGCGTTACGGCTGGGCGCTCTACCCCAGCGCTGGACGGCGCTCGTGCCAGTCAGTCGCCTGCTCGTAAGCGTGGGCCGCGCGAATGACAGTCCATTCGTCGAAGTCCCGGCCAACGACCTGGAGGCCGATCGGCAGGCCGCCCGCGGTGAAGCCGCAGGGCAAGGAGAGCGCGGGCATGCCGGTGGCGTTGAACGGCGCCGTGTTCTGGATTCCGGCGGGCGAGCCGCCGATCAGGCTGGCCGGTCCGGGAGTCGCCGGCATCACCAGTACGCTGACCGGTTCGAAGGCAGCGCGCACGCCCTGGGTGAACTCATAAACACCGCGCTGCGCCTTCGCGTAGTCGAGGCCGGAGATTGCACCTGCGCCGAGGGTGGCGTGCAGTTCGGGGCTGAAGCCGCCGGGGTCTGCGGCAAGCCGCTCGGCGTGGAACTCGATCGCCTCTGTGCGCACCATATCGAAGGTCGATCGGAGGTAGGGTGCGAAGCTGGGCACGTCCACGTCGCGGACGACAGCGCCGTTTTCGCTGAAGACCTTGAGGGCAGCCTCGCAGGCCTCGGCAACTTCTGGTTCGAGCTTGTCCCAGTAGTAGGCGCGGGGGACGCCGATGATCAGGCCCTGCAGGCTCTCTTCGAATGCAGAGGCGTAGTCCACGCGACCAACGCGAGCGGTCGTGGCGTCTCGCGGGTCGTAGCCCTGGACAGCGTCCAGCATGATGGCGGCGTCGCGAACCGTCTTGGTGAGCGGGCCGGGGTGGTCGAGTTGCCAGGACATCATCATCACGCCGGCTTTGCTCACCCGGCCGTAGGTGGGCTTAAGGCCGACGCAGCCACAGAGCGAGGCGGGGATGCGGATGCTTCCGCCGGTGTCGGTGCCCATAGTGCCGGCGGCCATATCGGCGATGGTGGCCGCGCCGGAGCCGCCGCTGGAGCCGCCGGGGATGCGATCGAGGTCCCACGGGTTGTGGGTGGCGCCGTACCAGTGGTTGTTGGTGGTGGTGCCGTAGGCGAGTTCGTGGGTGTTGAGCTTGCCGAGCAGCACCGAGCCAGCCTGCCGAAGCTTTCGCGCCACGGTGCAATCTTCGGCCGGCACACGGTCTTCGTACGCCTTGCAACCGCCCGAGGTGCGGATGCCGGTGGTGTCGTACAGGTCCTTCAGGCCGATCGGGATGCCGTGCAACGGCCCGCGGTAGTTTCCCGCCGAGATCTCGTCCGTCGCGCGGCGGGCATCTTCGCGAGCCCGCTCGGCGGTGACCACGACGTAGGCATTGATGCTCGGGTTGAGCTCTTCGATACGGGCGAGGTAGGCCTCGGTCAGCTCCGTGGGCGAAACGCGCTTCGTGCTGAGCAGCTCGGCGGCGTCCGCGATCGTGAGTGGGGTGAGTTCGGCGGTGGTCATGGCGTAGGCTCCCTTAGGTTGTGGCGGATAGTACGCCTTCTCGGTGGGAAGCCGGTATATAAGGCAGGGGGAAGAAGTGTGAGCTGCGTCTATTGACGCTATCGGTGGGAGCCGACAGAGTGAAGGAGATGACTTCGACCGCCACCTCGCTCGTTCTTGCGCTTGCGACCGCCGCTGCTGCCGCTGCGCATGCGCGCGGGTAACGCAGGCGGCACGAAGCAGCAACGTTTCGAGTTAACACCAGGGCCGCCCACGAGGCGGCCTTTCTGTGAGAGCAGCTGGGGCGCCTGGGGGAGACAGGAGCAACGATGACTGCAATTACTACCTCGAAGGATTCCGCGCGGTTCGTCTCGCGCCGGATGCAAGCGGTCCCGCCAAGCGGCATCCGCAAGTTCTTCGACCTCCTCAGCACGATCGATGATGTGATCTCGCTGGGCGTGGGCGAACCGGACTACGTGACTCCAGAGCCGATCCGCCGCGCGGCCATCGCCAGCATCGAGCGGGGTGACACGCACTACACCTCGAACTACGGACTGCTGGAGCTGCGCGAAAAGCTGAGTGCCCACATCCAGCGCCTCTACCGCGTGTACTACGACCCGAAGGACGAAATCGTCATCACCAGCGGGGCGAGCGAGGCGTTCGACATCTCGCTGCGGGCGTTGCTGGACCCCGGGGATGAAGTACTTTGCGCCGACCCCTGTTACGTGGCCTACCTGCCAGCGACTCGCATGGCCGGCGGGGTTTTCGTGCCGGTGCCGACCTACGCCGAGAATGACTTCCGATTGCTGGCATCAGACCTCGAGGCGGCTGTTACGCCGCGAACGAAGGCGATCTTGCTGGGCTATCCATCGAACCCCACCGGCGCAGTGATGGGCCGAGAAGACCTGGTGGCCGTAGCGGAGGTGGCTGAGAGGCACGACCTTGCGGTGATCTCGGATGAGCTGTACGACCGGATGACGTACGGCGGCACGCATACCTGCTTCGCTTCTCTGCCGGGAGCGCGGGAGCGCACCGTGTTGCTGGGCGGATTCAGTAAGGCTTACGCTATGACCGGCTGGCGGCTGGGCTGGGTGGCGGCACCGCGCGCGCTCGCGGAATCGGTGATGAAGGTGCACCAGTACGTCATGATGTCCGCGCCAACGGCGGCGCAGTACGCCGGCATCGCGGCGCTAGACCAGGGCGAAGACTTCATCGCTGAGATGGTGGCGGAATACGACCGGCGCCGGCGCCTCATCGTGGACGGCTTCCGAGCGATTGGTCTGCCGACATTCGAACCGCGAGGGGCGTTTTACGCCTTCCCCGATGTCTCGGTGACGGGGCTCGATAGCGTGAGCTTTAGCGAGCGGCTACTGGCGGAAGAGCGCGTGGCAGTTATCCCCGGGAGCGCCTTCGGGGCGTGCGGCCAGGGCTACGCGAGAGCCTGTTATGCGAGCAGCTACGAGCAGATTGAACGCGCCCTCGAACGCATCGGGCGGTTCGTGCAAAGGCAACGCCACGATTAACTTCGCTTGCTCGCCTCGAACGTACACCTGCCCGTTCCTTTCCCGGTCTTCACGTTTCGAAGACCGAAACCGAATACACTTCTGACGGGGGACAACCATGGCTGTAAGTGGCGTTCGAAGTGAGTACGAAACTGGGTCGAATGAGATCCCGGCGGGTGCGGCCCCGCACTTTGGGGATGGCGCTACGGACCCGCTCGCGGCGAACAACCTGATGATCTTGTCGTGCGAAGCGCATCAGCGGTTGCGCGGCGATGAGCCAGCGACCTTTGAGCGCGAGTTCTGGCTACGGCAGCCTGGCCTCCAGGGGCGGCTGGAAGTGGCCGCGACGAACACTCCCGGAGTAGTGCACCTTCACGCCGACGTTCGGTGGTCGGAATCGGGCCAAGACTCCGACGGCGTGGTGCACATGGACGCGGATGTGCGTGAATCGTGGCTTGCGCAGGCCGCTGGGCCGGAGCAATCGGCGGCGGAAGTGGTGAAGGCGCTGGCGCGGGTGGCGGAGCTGCCGCGGCAGTCCACCGTTCAGGTGACGGTGGATGAGGACACGGCGGGGGCGGGCGCGAGCTGACGGGACTGCCCGCGCCGCCGAAGCGGACGCGCGGAGGGTCAGGCGAGTTGCTGCGCGGCGCCTTCTGAAGGAACTCGTCCGACACGAGACCACCAGGTACATCGCAACGAACGGAGACAACCCGACGATCTGTCGCGCAGCGGACTCAAGCGTCGCCGTTCGTTCGCACCCCGCAAAGCATCGTGATAGAATCCCGCCCGCACACTGGTTGCCTCCTCGCGAGCGGGCCCCCTTGGGGGCCTTTGCGCGGGCGGTGCCACGAACTGAAAGGGACAGATAACCGCATGGACCTCGGCCTTAGCGAAGAACAGGAACTGCTGAAGAACTCGGCCCGCGAGTTTCTTGAAAAGGAATGCCCGGAAGAGCACGTCCGCGCCATGGAAGAGGACGAGAAGGGTTACAGCCCGGCGCTCTGGAAGAAAATGGCCGACCTCGGCTGGCAGGGACTGATGATCCCGGAGGAGCAGGGCGGTGCCGGCTTCTCGTTCCTGGACCTCTGCGTTCTTGTGGAGGAGTTCGGGCGCGCACTTGTGCCGGGACCATTCATCCCCAACGCGACCAGCGCCTCAGGCCTAATCCTCGCCGGTAGCGACGCGCAGAAAGCTAAGTACCTCCCGGGCATCGCCGACGGCAGCGCTATCCATACGTACGCGATTACCGAGCCGAGCGGCCGCTGGGACCGCGAAGGGATCACGATGAAGGCGACCGCTGGCGGCAGCGGCTTCGTGCTCAACGGCACGAAGCTCTTCGTGCCCGACGCCGCCGTGGCCGATTACCTGAAC
>JBDSEP010000174.1:0-5816 GCA_039919985.1 Tepidiformaceae bacterium
CGCGAGCGGCGGTGTAGGGGTGCGTTGAGCGCGCGGCGCAGCATCGCTTCGTCCGAAGTCTTGTCGTAGAACGCACGGAACATCTCGAGCGCCGAGATCGTGGGGCCTTCAAACGGCTCGAAGCTCACAGGGTCCCCGGCTTGCACGGGGCCCGGTTCGATAACCCGACAGTAGACGCCGAATCGCTCCGCCGCGGCGAACCGCTTGACGAACGTGGGCTCCGCCATGCGCGCGGCAAGCGTGGCGCAGGGAATACGCGGAGAAGTCACTTCGAGCAGAAGCGAGGGCGTGCGGAACCGGTCGCCGATGTTGCAGGTCGCGCTTTCGAGGTCCGTGACGGTGAGGTTCTCGCCGAAGATCCCAGGCGACAATTCGCGCCCCAGTTCGAGCGCCCACCAATCGTAATCCGGCACGCCGAAGAGGTAGACCGCCTGGTCCTCACCGCCGTGGTGGCGCGTGTCGACGATTGCGTCGCCAGCGAGTCCCAGCGGCCCGACCTGCACGGGCGTCGGCACAGGCTCCTTGTAGATGCCAGAGGCGCCGCTCTTCGTGTTGATCGGTCGGGCGGTGCCGACGTTTACGCTTACGATCTGCATTGCATCTCCACGGCGGCCCGCACGACGCGGGCCACCTCAGTTGCCAGGGCCACCGCATGTTCTGGAACGCCCCGCTCGCGCAGCATCGCGGCATCCAGGAAGCGCGCGATATACGCCTCCGGGGTCATCCAGCGCGTGGCCACATGTTCGTCGTTGATCACCGCTTCCGCGCTCGCCTCGCAGGGGGCTCTGTAGATAATCGTGTGCGCCATTCCGCGGCCAGTCTCGTACGACATCACATCGACCAGCGTGAGAGCCTCGGCGGGGAGGCTGATGCCGGCCTCTTCGAGGAGTTCGCGTGCGCAGGCCTCGGCCGGCCGTTCGCCCTCCTCCACGTGCCCGCCGGGGATGAACCAGCCGCCCGCCGAGAAGCCGCCCGCGCCGCGTTTCATCACGAGCATCTCCTGGCCGCGCCAGAGCACAACGGAGGCAGAGAGTTCGAACCGCACCATCCAGGCGATTCTACGCCCTCGGGCGCGCGCCGGATGGGGGCCTCACTCCCGCGCTGCCCCCGCTCTGTGCTACCGTCCGGCGATATCTCCGGCGGGTGGCAACACATGACCGACAACACAGACCTCATCTTCTCCGGCCTCAAGGTGCTCGATGTGGGCACATGGATAGCAGGGCCCGTGTCGACCACGATCCTCGGTGACTTTGGGGCCAGCGTGATCAAGGTGGAAGCGCCGGGCCTGGGCGACCCCTATCGCCAGCTCGCCGGGCTCCCAGTCAGCCCGCAATCGCCGATCAACTACTGCTGGGTGGCCGACGGGCGCAACAAGCGCAGCATCACGCTGAACCTGAAGTCCCGAGAGGGCCGCGAGATCCTGCTGCGGCTGGTGGCCGAGTGCGACGTCTACGTCACGAACCAGCCTTTCCCCACGCGTCGAGCGTTGGGGCTTGGGTACGAAGACCTCGCGCCGCTCAACGAGAGGATGATCTACGCCTCGCTCACGGCCTATGGGGAGACTGGCCCGGACGCCGAACTCGAGGGCTTCGATGGGGTGGCCTGGTGGGCCCGGAGCGGCCTGATGGACCTGGTTCGGGCGCCGGGCGCGACTCCCGGGATGTCTGTCCCCGGCATGGGCGACCACCCAACAGCGGTCACGCTCTACGCCGCTATTGTCACGGCGTTATTGCGCCGCGAACGCACGGGGAGAGGCGGCAGTGTGCACACCAGTCTCCTTGCGAATGGCCTCTGGGCGAACACCTGCCTCGCCCAGGCGGCGCTGGTGGAGGCGGTAGTGCCAGAGCGCGACGACGGCTCGCGCATCCCCACGAGCCCGAACCGCACGCTTTTCGCAACGGCAGACGGGAGGCTGCTGCAATTGTATATGGTGCGAACGCACGTGGAGCTCGATGCGCTGATCATCGCTGCCGAGCGCACCGACCTGCTGGCCGATGCGCGCTTTAGTGAGTACGAGGCCCGGCCGGCGAACGCGCTCGCGCTGATCGCCGAACTGCAGGCCACCTTCCGCACTCGCACCGCTGCTGAGTGGCTGGGAGTATTTCGAGCGGCATCCGTGCCCGTCACGCTTGTCGCCGAGATGCAGGACCTGCTGCACGACGAGCAACTGCAGGCGACCGGCGCCGTGGTGCCGCCCGCCGAAGCCTCGGTACCGGCGAGCCTGGTAGTGAATCATCCGATCAATATCGAAGGGCTCGCTCGAGTGGGGCCAACCCACGCGCCAGAGGTGGGCGAACACACGGCAGAGGTGCTCGGCGAACTGGGTTTCAGCGCGACGGAGATCGAAAGGTTGCGGGCGGCGGGGGCGGTGTAGGCGCAGCTAGTCTTCGGGCACGCCTGGGCTACTCCCAGCCCACAAACGCCTCTTCAGTCTCCAGGTCCAGCACCGCCATGACTTGGGCGAGTAGAGCGTAATGACGTAGGTGATCCCGACGATTGACGTCAAGAACTGCCCGAGCGCGATGGAACTGCAATTCCGGCAGGGGCGCCATCTCCCCGAGAATTCGTCAGGGGCGTCCGACAGGGTATTGAATCTCCGTTATCGCTTCCTGCCCGCTCGTCGCTTCTTGGAGATATACCTCGCGATAGGTTTCCTGGTTTCGGTAGCCATTCGCCTCGATCCAGCTCAGCAGCACGGCGTGCGCCTGTTTCATCCCGTCGAAGGCGCCGTGGTGGAGCACTGATGCGACCGCGCCACCCGACAGGGTGTAGACCGTTACCCGGTCCGTCCCGGCCGCCGCGCGATCGATGGGCACTGCTGCCTCGGCGTCTTCGTTCTCCAGTATTTCAGCTCCCTGGTGCCAGATGGCCATGCACGGCCCACCCTCGCCGAGCTTCTCGGTTCGCAACAGTTCGTAGACCTCGTCGAACGCGGCGGCAAGCACCGCAGGAACCTGGTCGTTCGAGGGAATGGTTACGCGCCGGGACGCTAACAATTGGTCCGGTATCTCCTTGATCACCACCTTGTATTCGGGCATGTCATCCTCCTGTTCAATTTCTTTGAGTCGAGCCGCAATCCGGGCTAGTCGCGCCGTATCGCTCGCCAGCAGCAGAGCGACTTCCGCGTGTTTCCGCTGGAGCATTCCTCGCAGTTGTTCCTGCGTGACTCCGTCGAGGACCTCGCCAATCTGGACGAGCGAGAACCCCAGATCCTTCAACGCGAGGAGCCGGTTGAGCGTCGCCAGCTGCCTTACTTCGTACAGGCGGTATCCAGTGAAGTTGTCCACCCGAGCGGGCCGGAGCAGTCCCAGCTCGTCGTAGTGACGAAGCATCGGCACGGAAACCTGCCCGAGCCGGGCAAAGTCGCCAATCTTGATCACGCAGATCGCTCCTCTCAGGGAAGACGATAGAGTCTCAGCCTGTGTGAGGGTCAACCACTAGTTCTCCTCAGTCCCGCCAGTAACACATCACCAGAAACTGCGACCCTCCAACACGTTAGTGGTGGCCGAGCTTTTGCCTCCCCAATCCCCGCCCGCGCTTGCCAGACGCTGACGACTTCGTAGAAAGATGTCACGCGGTGGTTGATGAATTAGAACATGCGTTCTACTCTGACGCTCCTACTACGAAGAGGAGGCCGGCATGGACGTACCCCTGGAACTGCCCACCCGCATCGATGCGCTCCCCGAGTACGTGGATTGGGCGGACACCGGCTGTGACCTCTACACCTCCTGCCTGAACTGCCCGCTGCCGCGCTGCCGCTACGATGACCCGGGCGGTGCCCCCGCCATGCTGCGCACCGGGCGCGATGAAGCGATCCTGCGCTACGCCAGCCAGGAGGATGTCTCGATCGACAACCTGGCCGAGATGTTCGGCCTTTCGCGCCGCACCATCTTTCGCGTGTTAAAGCGCTCCCGCCGCACGCTCGAAGGCTAACGCCGAGCCCCGGCCGTCGCTACTCCGCCCGCGGTCCGCGTGTCAACAGCGCAATTGACAGTTGGTATATAGTTGCAGCGTTGCGCGCAATGCCACGTATGAGGGAGAGATGGGATGAAGACGTTCTCGATTCGCGCGAGCCTGTTGGCCGCTTTCGTCATACTTGTCGCCGTTTCCGGCGTGGGCACGGGCTACGCAACCCATTCGTGGGGCGGCTACCACTGGGCGCGCACGTCAAACCCTTTCACCCTCAAACTGGGCAACAACATGACCGGCGATTGGCCCGGCTACCTCACAAAGGCGTCCACCGACTGGAGCGCCGACACCGGCAGCAACCCTCTCAACACGGTCGTCGTAGGAGGAAGCACGAATCCCAAGAACTGTCGGGCTGTAGCAGGGACCGTCCAAGTCTGCAACTCGACGTACGGGAACAACGGCTGGCTTGGCCTTGCCTCGATCTGGTTGGACAGCAATGGCCACATCGTGCAGGGCACGACCAAGATGAACGACACCTACTTCAATACGGCGAAGTACAAGAATGCGAATGAGAAGCTGCACGTCGTCTGCCAGGAGGTCGGCCACACCTTCGGGCTGGGTCACACGAGCGAGGACGGTTCGAGCCAGAACACCTGCATGGACTACTTCTCGAACACCGGCGCCAACGCGACGAGCACTTTGAGCACCCAGCCGAACGCTCACGACTATGAGGAGCTGGCGACCATTTATGCACACCTTGACGCGACGAACAGTTCGTCGGCGGCAGGGCCCGGGCCTCGTGGCGGGTTCCAGTCGTTCCCCGGTAAGGGCGGTCCCAACGGCGTCGATGGCAATGGGACGCCGGGTGGTGCATCACCTGAACACGGACATTGGTACGTCGAGAACCTCGGCAACGGCATGCAGTTGGTCACGCATGTTTTTTGGGCCGAGCAGGGACGCTAGACAGACCCGCCGGCACACCGTGAATCCTGCGAGGGGGCTACGGCTCGTCCTCGCATCGGGTGTGCTTGGCGTTGGCTTGCTGGCGATGGCCTGCGGTGGTGACGGATCGAGCGGTACCCCGGTCCCGGCCGCGGGCGGTGTAGGCAACGCAAGCGGTCCTGGCATTTCGATCGCTCAGGCTCTAGCATCGAAGATAGATGGCCCGCTTCTCGTCAACGGTTGGCTCTGGCGCCAGGCCAACGGCGAAGTCCGCCTTTGCACCACTCTCTCGGCTACCACGCCGGCGCGCTGCGGCGGGCCTTCGCTAGTGGTGGTTAGGCTCGAGTTGGATGGGCGGCCAGACGTCCAGTCGCAGCTGGGCACAACAAGTTCGACCAAACCGGCACAAGTGCTCGGGACGGTCTCCCGAGGGGTCATTACGGTGACGCCCAACATCAGCGGCTAGCCTCCCGCTGCAAGATTCGAGACGCTGCGCACATCTGCGTGAACTGGGCGATACTCAGGCCACGATGATCACCCGCGAACAGATCCTGGAGCACATCGCGACCGGCGCCGGCGTCCTGCTGGGGGCCGTGCTTGGGCTAGCGGCGTCATTCCCGCTGGGCACCGAGCCGGGCCTCACTTCGGGCATAGCGGCAGGCGCCGGGCTGGTTACCGGCGCGACGATCGATTCGCGCCGCAACCGCTAAGGCGCCGGGCGACCCCTGTATAGAAGTAACCGGTGCAGTTGCCCGCTCAGGTTCGAACAGCGAGATTGTGCCGTCGCGCCACGATGTACTGCACGGCGTACCAGGCGAGCAGCGCGGCGAGGACACCAATCGCCCAGCCGGCCGCCACGTCTCCCGGGAAGTGCACGCCCACGTAGATGCGCGCCAGGCCAACAGCGGCCGCCAGCCCGGCGAAGAGGGGCCAGAACTTCCGCCAGGCCAGCACCGCGACGGTTG
>JBDSEP010000177.1:0-3666 GCA_039919985.1 Tepidiformaceae bacterium
TGGCCGTCAACAACGGCGGGTGGCAGTGGGCGAGTTCGACGGGCGCGGACGCGCCTCCCTACTTCCGAATCTTCAATCCCGTGCTCCAGGGCCAGCGATTCGATCCGGACGGTCTCTTCATTCGCCACTGGGTCCCAGAACTTAAGGACCTGCCGAATCGCTTCCTCTACGCGCCCTGGACGGCGCCACTGGAGATTCAAAACGCGTCGCAATGTGTCATCGGCGAGGACTACCCCGCGCCGATAGTCCCGCACGATTTCGCCACCGCCAGGGCAAAAGCGCTCTTCGCTTCGAGCCTAGGGGCGCGGCAGGCTCCCGCGCAACACTAGGCGGAGGACGGCCAGACTCGCCTAGCCCGCGCCATCTTTCGTCGTGCGTGCGAACGAAGGAAAGCATCGCGCTATACTCGAAGGCGTGCCCTCGTAGCTCAACGGATAGAGTATCTGACTTCGGATCAGAGGGTTGGCGGTTCGAGTCCGTCCGAGGGTACCAATAAATCGAATCTGCGGGTGCCGCCCGAGTTACCAGTGCCGGCCATAACGGCGAAGCACCACCATCTGGCTAGTCCGAGGCGCGAGCGCTCGGGTTGTGCTCATCCTCGCCGGCGCGGGCGCGCACTTCTCCTCCCGGCAGTTGTGGCGGCGCGATGCCGATGCTTCGCGTTCACTTCACCGTGCGGATGACGTCGCAACCGTAGAAGCCGGTGCCGTTCGCGAAGGTGCCAATCATGCAGGCGCGCGTGTCGCCGAAGTCGATTCCCGTGAGCAGCACTTCGTAGTGAAAGAGCAGGTCGAGGTCCCTGTCTCGATCCACGTCGGTCAGGCGCGGACCTCCCTGGGCGTCGGTGCAATTGCGCTGAAGGGGGGCCTCCGCGTCGCCGAAGCAAGCTGTGGCCACCGAGAGGGCTGCAGCGTTGAACTCACTTGTTGTTAGTATCGCCACCGGTACCAGGCCCTTCTTGCTGGTGTTCACAGAGTTCACAGAGGATCCCGGTTGAATGTCAATTGTCACTGGGAGATAGACCTGGATCGCCGCGCTTGAAGAATTGTTCGCGGCGTTGGAATCCGTGGAAGAGGTGGCCACGGAGGCGGCGTTGGTGAGCAACCCGGCGGCGCGCGGCGTGACCTGTACCGTGATGGTCACCACACCGCCCACGGGGACGGTCCCGATGTTGCATGAGAACCCTGTGCTGCTGGACGGGCCGCAAGGGTACGTTGTGCTGTCGTTCCCTACCCGGAAGTGGGCAGTTCCCACGGTCGGTGCGGTTGAGGCTGGGACGCTGCTCATCGAGTCCGTGATGACAACATTTCGCGGCAAGCCTGGGCCTGCGTTAGAGACCGTGAGCGTACAGGTGGCGGGCTGCCCCACCAGCGCTACTTCTCCGGCCCAGGTGCAGTTCTTGGCTACTGCGAGGTCGGCGGTGTCTTCATTGGAAAGAGGAATCTCGGCGAGCGTGAAGTGGAAGTCGAATTTCCCCGGAACGCCGAGCACGATATCGCCCAGCAAGGTTTGGATGTCAATTCCGGAGCCGCCTACGGACGCGTCCATAAGCGCGATCGGATCGTTGTTCCCATGGTCATTCGTTAGTTCGAAGAAGAAGTTTGCGCCGTAGCATACGATATACGTGCTTATCTCGAACTCTTTGGAACCGAAATAACGGTCCAGGCAGTCTTGCTCGAAGCCCGAGGTATGCACCGTAAAGGGCTGCGCGTGGCGCAAATAGAAGTCCCATTCGGGCCCCGAGAACTTCAGCTCGCCGTTCCCGCAGTATCCGTCATCGTCCATGTCTTCCAGCATGTTGTCATGGCCGAAACACGCCCAGCCGGCGTCGTCGTAAGTGGGGATCTCCCAATTCACGAGCCGGTGCCACTCATCCACCGGGGCGCGGTCCACGCCCATCCACCAGAACGTCATCTCGGCGTCAAAAGGATCGAATTCCAGGTCTTCATGAAGGTCGAGGAGGTTGAGCGCGAGCGAAAGATGGGGCAGCGGCTGGGCCTCGGGGTATACCCAGCCAGAGACGATTCGGCGCGCATAAATGTCGGTTGGCTGGATTCCAGTGTTGCGGAGATCGACCGTCACGCGATGCATAGCACCGTGGTCGAAGACGTTGCCGTATTCGTCTGCGGGAAGCGTGCAGGCCTCCCCGGCAGGAGTGACCTGGGCGACCACGGGGTCCGCGCCTTTGCCGCTATCCCCAGGCCCGACAGTCACGCGGCTTGCCAGCGTAGCGGAGTCGGCTGGTTTTGGAGGGAGGCAGACATCGAAATCGAACAGCTGGTCGATGGGCGCGAGTTCGGAGCCACAGTCGCTTCGGTTGCTGTCCAGGATGATGTCCAGGCCGCAGACCAATTGTTGCACCATGAATCCGCCGCGGCCGTGGATGTAGAGATCCGTCGCGGTGACGGGCACGGGGGTCGTGCCGGTACCAGGCAAAGTGGCGGCCTGAGAACGCATCGAGGCGAGGGCGCGGGCCGGGTGGATCTCCGTCCTAAAGTAGTTCGTGTAACCCACGAGGACATTAACGGGATTGCCCCCAACGTCGATTGTCTCGTAGTGCCCGCCAACTTTCTTCGCGTGCCCGCAATCAAACACCCAGTGGCCATCCGTCCAGATTCGGTCGCCAAGGTTGGGTAGCACCCAGCGCGGGAGGATCGGCGACGCACCGTCGCCCGTAATCTCCCCGGGTGTGATCCCCGTTTCCCACTCCATCTCGATGCTGTCGGCCGGAACGAAGTCCGCCGCACTGGCGACCCAGTCTGAGTTGTTAGGGTGGTTGATGTTCGAGAGGATGTTCGTCTGGCCGGGATCGACGCGAATATCCGCATTCCAATCGTGGGAGTAGTGGTTGCCGGGCGTGTCGTTGTGCGCAACTTTGCTCTTGGTCACCACGCCGCTGGCCTCCCTGAATCGTTCGGCGGTTTCCTGCCCGTTCCTGTAAACCCAACCTTCCTCGGCGATGGAGGTGATGGAGAGGCTTGTCAGCAACAGGTCGAGCTCAACCCGCCATTGCTCGCACTCAGAGTCCGAGCCGTCCACGAATACGGCGTCAGCTCGGGCCGATTTCGACCCTTGGACACCCGAACCCGAAATCGTCGCAACTCCCACAGCGAGGAGGAAAGCGGCGATCTCCAGGAATCGGATGGACCCCTTAAGGGCGGCGACTTCGCGCGTAGCGAAGGAAACCTCAAGCGCTGGAGTATTACACAATCCGGCACATTGGTGCCAAACGATTCCCGCATCGCTGTTAGCTCGGGGCCGCCAACAGCCCTTACCACGCCGCCGAGCTTACGCGTTCCAGTCGAGCAACATCTCCGGCCCGCCCTCTGCAGGCTCGCTCATGTCCAGACCGGTGACCTCCTTGATCTGGCCCCGAAACCACACCGTGAAATCATCGGTCGCGGTCGCGAGGTCGCCGAATGCCTTCTCGACGTCCCCTTCGAACCACACCAGCATCGAATCGCCGGCTGGAGTCTCCTGGAGGCTCCAGGTCTCTCGGGTGGTACCCGCACGGCTCTGCATGGCTTTAAACTCCTCGCTCCGGCTCCCGGTGATGGCGCTGGCAAACGATCGGGCGGTCTCGGTCTTTCCCGGGAGGATAGGGAAGGCACTATTAAATGCAGCCATGACGAAACTCCTTTATGCGAATGGGCCGAAGTATAGCCG
>JBDSEP010000192.1:0-9691 GCA_039919985.1 Tepidiformaceae bacterium
CGTTGGTCCAGGAGCCCTACCTTCGGACGCCTGGACCCTGGGCATCGAGCCGATCACCCAGCGCGACCGTATGGACGAGGCCCTGGGCGTGATCTTGCGGCTGCTGCGCGAAGACGAGCCCTTCTCCCATAAAAGCGAGTGGTTCGAGCTGCGCGATGCTTCGCTGCAGATAAAACCGTTGCAGGACGAAATCCCAGTGGTCGTCGCCTCCACCGTCAGCCCCGCCGGGATGCGCAGCGCCGGCAAGCACGGGGTTGGGGTGATCTCGGTCGCCAGCCACAGCGTGGAAGGATTGGCGGCGCTCCCAACGCAATGGGGCTTCGGCGAAACGTATGCCCAGGAGCATGGCCAGGTGATCGACCGCAAAAACTGGCGCATCAACATGCAATGGCACATCGCCGAATCCAAGGAGCAGGCCATTGCGGAAGTAGCGGAAGGGCTCAAGCGCTGGCACAACGAGTACAACGTAGATATTCTCGGGCGCCCCAACGCGAAGTACATCGAGGATGGAGCAGAGCTCGCCCGCGCCATGGACAGGGGCGGCAGTGCTGTCTTCGGCACGCCCGAGGAGGCGGTCGAGCGCATCCACAACCTTCAGAAGGTATCCGGGGGCTTTGGCGTTGCCCTCGGCTTCGCGCATGACTGGGCGAACCGCGAGAACATGTTCCGCAGCTACGAGATGTTCGCCCGCTACGTCATCCCCCGCGTGAACCGCATGATCGAGCCCGTCCAGCGGTCCGCCGATTTCGTGGGAGAGCGCAAGGGACAGCTGATGGAGGGCGCGGGCCAGGCCGTCCTGGCGGCTATTCGTGCCCACAACGCCACGCACCCGCGCGAGCAGAAGAGCGAGACCGAAGTCGGACAACGGACCTTTTAGGCGCTGGCAACTAATTCCCGGCGCGGCCGGCGCGAAAGAGCCGGATCGGCTCGGGAATGCCCTTCATGACCACCGGCCCCAGCTCGTCGAAGCAGTACTCGGGATGCGCCGGGCCGATGCGGGCCACCGTTTCGGCGCTGAGCAGCACCTCGCCCGGGCCGGAGAGGTTGACGATTCGTGACGCGACGTTTACGTCGTGGCCCACCACGTCGTCGCGGCGGCGGGACTGGTGGCCCCAATGCATGCCCATGCGTACCCAGAGAGGGGCGGGCCCATCGTTGGATTCAATTTCGAAGAGTTCTTGAAGGGCGATCGCCGTCTCGAGGGCGGCGCAGGCATCGGGAAACCAGAGGAGCAACCCGTCGCCTAATTCCTTCACGATTCGTGCGCCTTCGGGCAGTGCCGCAACGACGATCTCCTCCTGCCTTCCAAGAAGTGCGAGTGCCTCAGCATCGCCACGCAGTGCGGTAAATTCGGTGAAGCCGACAATATCCGTGAAAACCACCACGCCCTCGATTTTCTCGGGCGATGCCAGTGCCCCGCGGGCGATCACGCGCTGATCACTTCGATCTTCCCGTCCATTGAGCGTACGGCGACCGTGCAGTCGCTGCCTTGGGCCAGCTCACAACGTGTGCGCCCGCTGGCAGCGTAGAGCTTCGCCGCCGGGCGAGTACCGGCCGGCAGCCTGACGGTGACGCCGCCGGACATGGTTTCGATGGCGATATCTCCCTGGCCGCTCGCGCCGACATCGACGCTGCCGCTTGCCGTTCGCACGCGAGCCTTGCCAGCAGCGCTAGCGACGTCCACCTTGCCAGAGCCGGTTGCAACCTCAGCCGAGGCGACGGAGCCGACTTGTACGGCCCCGGAGGCAGTCAGTATACGGCAGCCCGACTCGCAATGGGCGACTCTGACCTTGCCGGATTCCGAACGCAGGTCGGTGGCGCGGGCGGATTCGACGATTATCGAACCGGAGGAGCTGGTCGCCCGGAGATCCCCCACACGCCCACTCACGACCACGTTCCCGCTGCCCGTGCCCACGACCACGTTCGAATCGACGGGGCAACGGACGCCGATGGTGGAAGAGCCCGAAGCGCTGGCGACGGAGAGCGTTCCATCTGCGAGCAGTTCTCCGACGGTCGCGTCTCCGAGCAGAGCGAAATCGGCTCGTGGTTCGGCGAAAATCTCCACGCGACCTGCGCGGGACGTGACACGTAGGCAGGTGACATTTGGGGAGGAGACGATCATTTCGTGAGTGCCCATTGCAGTGGAAGTGTAGTCCACCGGCGTGGCGTGCGTCTGTGTCGAGGGCCACATCTGCCGGTAGTCGTGCAGGAAGCCTTTAAGCAGTCGGCGCAATTGGCGACTAATGGGCGACTCCGCGGACTCGCTCGGGTGTAGGATCTCCAGGCCAGAGTCGCCCTCCCAGCCGCGGCAAAGCTCCTGCACATGCAGCGTGTCATGTGCGAAGAGACAGGGGCGGTCCTACAGCCGGACCTCGGTTCAAAGTTCGATCGCCGAGTTTAGGGCGACGGAGGCAATCGCCTGCTAGGCCAGTGGTTCGGTTGTTGGGCGCGCGCTACCATCTCCTCCGATGAGAGAGATCACCGCCGAGCAGATCACCGCAGCGGTCGCCAGGCTTGCGGTCGAGGCGACGCACTACCTCCCGGAGGATGTAGAGAGCGCTATTCGAAGCGCGAAAACCACCGAACGAAACCCGCTGGCCGTGCAGATCATCGATGAGATTCTCGAGAACGCCGAGATCGCCCGCACGCGAATGCTGCCACTCTGCCAAGACACCGGGTCGGCGGTGGTACACCTGGAGCTGGGCCAGGACGTCCACATTACCGGCGGCTACCTGATCGATGCGATCAACGCTGGCATCCGCCAGGGCTACGGCGAGGGCTATCTGCGGAACTCCATCGCATCGAATCCCTTCAGCACTCGCAAAAACACGGGCGACAATACTCCCGGCATCATCCATACGGAGATCTTGCCCGGGGACGCACTGCGCCTGCTGTTCATGCCCAAGGGCGGCGGCTGCGAGAATATGTCGCGCTACCAGAATTTCTTGCCTGGCGCTGGTAAGGCGGCCGTCATCGACTTCGTCTGCGAGACGGTGGACATGTCGGGTGGGAATCCGTGCCCTCCGCTCGTCATTGGCGTGGGAATCGGCGGCACTGCTGAGAAGGCGATGACGATCGCCAAGCATAGCCTCTTCCGGAAGATCGGCGCCCGCCATGCCGATGAGGAAGTGGCTGCTCTCGAGCGCGAATTACTGGAAGCGGTGAACGCCCTCGGCGTCGGCCCCCAGGCGGTTGGGGGTTCGACCACCGCGCTGGACGTCTTTGTGGAGACGTTTCCCACCCATATCACCGCTCTCCCCGTGGCCGTGAACATCCAGTGCCATAGCGCCCGCACCAAGGAGGCGATTCTTTAAGCATGGATATCGAGACCTCCGCCGGCGGCCCAGCAGTGGTCCGCCGAGCGTTGCCGGATGACGCTACCGCCATCGAGGAGGTGACGAACGAGGCGTACGTGGTCGAGGCATTCTTCAAAGTGGACGCTAGGCGGACAGACGAAGCGGAGATTCGCGCAAAGCTCGAATCGGACGCGTTTCTGGTGGTTGATGGCTCGGGCGAGCGACTGCGAGGCTCCGTCTATGTGGCGGTGCGGGAATCTCGTGGCTACCTCGGGATGCTTTCCGTCGCGCCGGGAAGTCAGCGAGGTGGGCTCGGCCGGGCACTGATCACCGCTGCGGAGGAGTACGTGCGCGGGCACGGCTGCACCGCGATGGACCTGACCGTGGTCAACCTCCGCGAGGAACTGCCGGCGTGGTACGAGAAGGCGGGCTATCGTGTCTGCGGCGCGGAGCCCTGGCCCGAAACCGAACAGGCGGAACTCACGCGCCCCGCTCACCTCATCACGATGACGAGGGAATTGGCGCTCAGCCTGGAGCAAGATGGCGCGAGAAGCGAAGCCAAATGACTGCGAGCGTTGCCCTCGTAACACCTCTCACAGACGCGACGATCGATGGGCTAAGCGCGGGTACCCACGTGACGTTCTCGGGCGTGATCTACACGGCGCGGGACGCGGCCCATAAACGGCTGATTGAACTCGTCACCAGGGGTGAAACGTTGCCTGTGGAACTTCGCGGGCAGGTGATCTACTACGTTGGCCCAACGCCTCCGCGGCCAGGCGCAGTCATCGGGTCGGCCGGTCCGACAACCTCGATGCGCCTGGACCCGTACACCGTGCCGATGCTGGAGCTCGGCGTGAAGGGGATCATCGGGAAGGGCGGCCGCGGACCGGCCATCCGAGCGGCCATCCAGGAGTACCACGCCGTCTACTGCATCGCCGTTGGGGGAACCGGAGCGCTGCTCAACCGGCACATCAAGTCCGCGCAGGTGGTCGCCTTCGAAGATCTCGGGACGGAGGCTATCCGGCGACTCGAGGTGGAGGGCTTCCCGGCGATTGTCGTGAACGACTGTCGCGGGGGCGACCTGCTGGAGTCTGGCAAGGCGGAGTACCGAACGAGTGCGCGCCCAATCCCGGCGGTCAAGAGCCTCGGCGGCTAGGTTGGTGGCGCCATTGGCGAGATTGTTGATAGACTCAATCAACATTATGGCCGACACCGCACGCATCGAAGCCTTGCAAGGTTGTGGGTGGACAACCGTTTCACTTTCCGCGGACGAAGTGGGGCGAATCGACGCGGATGTGCGGGCGGCTCACCCCGGCCGAGCGCTGGTCAGCAGTTGCCAACGGTTGGAGGCGTTCGGGCTCGCGCCGTGCGGCTGCGGCTCGCCGGAGCAATGGCGTGGCGAAGGCGCGCTCCTCCGGCTCGCGGAAGTGGCGGCAGGTCTGCACTCGGTAGTCCTCGGCGAAGAGCAAGTCGTTGGGCAGGTGCGTGCTGCCTTCGTTGAAGTCGATGGCCCCTTGCGGGCCGTGGCGGACCTGGCGATCGCCGCCTCGCGTCAGCTTCGTCGCGAAACACGGTTCGAAAGTCACGCCGGCCATCTCCTCGATCGAGCACTGAAGCTCGCGAACGTGCCTCCTGCTGGGAGCTTGCTCGTGCTTGGCGCGGGGGCGATGGGACGCCTCGTCGGGCAGCGCGGCCACGAACTCGGGTTCAGCCGGGTGGTGGTCGCGAGCCGCTCAAAGCCCGAGAGTGACGACCCGTGGCGGTCCGCATTCGTGCCTCTCCACGAGGCCCGCTCGCTCGTCAACGTTGACGTGATAGCGGGTTGCCTCGGTTCGTCCGCCGGTGAAATCTCCGCCTCCAAACTCCCCATGGCGGCGCTCGCAATTGACCTCGGCACTCCCCGGAACTTTGGCGATTGGCCGGAGCGAAGCGTAAACATCGGCGATCTGCTCGCGGACGAGGAGTCGCGCCCGCACTCGCAGAAGCGACGACGGGAGCTGCGCGAACGGCTCGCGCAGATTGTGGCCGAGCGCCTGGCGGCCGCGGGTTCGAACAGCGAATCGCCAGTTGGAGCGCTGCGGAGCGAGGTGGAGAAGGTGCGCCAGCGGGAGTTGAAGCGCATGAAACGGCTGCATCCCGAGGTTGCTCCAGAGACGCTGGACCTCGTCACCCGGTCGCTGGTCGACCAGATCTTCCACCGGCCCTCGGTACGCCTCCGAGACTCCCAGCGGACGACCCTGGCCTCGGAAGTCGTCGCGCTGTTCGCCGATTCCTGAGCGGCGTTTCCGTAGTACCGTACGCGCACTAAGAACAGGAGCAGCAGGATGCGCATCGGAATCTCACTCACGACATCGCACGCGATCGAGGATGTGCGTGCTGGCTCTCGGATGATGATCGAACGGGTAGCGGCGGCGCGTGAGGCGGGCCTCGATTCCCTGTTCGTGGGCGACCACCACGCGATGCCGGTGCCCTATTACCAGAATGTGCCGATGCTGGCGCGGCTGCTTGCAGAGTGGGACGACAAGCCCGCCGGTTGCCTCTTTCTCTTGCCCCTCTGGAATCCCGTGCTTGTTGCGGAGCAGGTCGGAACGCTGGCAGCGATAACGGAGGGGCGCTTCATCGTGCAGTGCGCCCTTGGCGCGGGCCACCAGCAGTTCCTTGCAATGGGGGCGAACATTCGGCGCCGCCCGTCGCTCTTCGAAGAAGGATTGGAGATCGTCCGGCGGCTTTTGCGTGGCGAGACCGTGAATGCGGACGCCAGGTACCAGTTTCACGGCGCGCGCATCGCCCCGCTTCCGCCTGAACCAGTCGATTTCTGGATCGGCGGAAGCGCCGAGCCGAGTATCGATCGGGCGGCGCGACTGGGCGAGGCATGGCTTGCCGGCCCAGAGCTGACACCCGAGCAGGCGAAGCATTGGGCCGCCTACTATCGCAACCGATGCGCGGCCCACGGTCGCGTGCCGACTGCGACCGCCATCCGGCGCGACATCTATGTGGGCGACTCCGCCGAAGACGCGGAGGCAACTGCCGGACCGATCCTCGAGGCCGGCTACCGTGGCCACCACCCCTCAGCGTCCACCTATGGGGATATCGATGCGATGGCTGCGGCGTTCGCCGAATACGCGGGGATGGGGTACACGGATATCATCGTGCGGCACCTCACAGACGAACAGCCCAAAGTACTGGGCTCGATGCGTCGGCTGAAAGAAGTTCGCGAGCGAGTCGCCGCGCTCTAAAAGCCGTTCGGGCAGTGGGGCGCATACTCGGTCCGGAAGAGCGCGTCGGCCGTCTGCAGTATGGCTGGGTCGGAGGCCGTGAGCAGCCCGGCCCGGTGATTGAAGGTGGCGCTGCGATGCCCGGAGACGAGTGTGGCAAGGGTGTTCGGCGACATCGTCAGTTGGGCGGCTCGGGTGGTTCGCTGAACCGTTGCGCTGGGTCCGTCCGTCTCCAGAAGGTAGGTGCCGTTATTCCAGGGGCAGAGAGCATCCCCCTCGATGGCGAATGTCAGCTCGCCGCGCGCGCCGTAGGGCCGCTGAGGGAGCGCCTGTTCGACATCCACGACGCGCATCCAGATGCCATCGCTGGTCTTGCGGTTGAGCATGCGTGGCTCCAACAGCAGAGCGGGCAGGGAATCATCCTCCGGAACTCCCCGAAACGTGACTTTCCCGACAAGGTCGTGGCGGCGGATGTACTCCCAGAGCGCCGCTTGCGCCTCCAGGTCCAGCGCGATGAAGTCACGCAGGGCCATCACATGGTCTGGGCCCGGTTGCGGGAGCGGCTCCTCGGAGGTGGAGTAGACCATGTAGCCGCGGGCTTCGCCGGACGAGTTGCGGTAGACCGCGATGTAGAGCGGCTGGCCCTTCTTCGGGGGACGGAGCGTACTGGCAGTCCAGAGCGGGACGGAGCGATGAATGTGAAGGTTTCGCGGGGTGGCGTGCTGCACGTAGATCTGCTTGATGATCGGGAAGGCGTCCTCCTTAGTCATCAACTCCATGCTCCCCGGCGTTTCCACCGGCCGCTGGAAGGCCACGGTACGAGGATCGAACTCGTACGAACCCTCGGTCGTCGCTAAGCCATACCCGAATCTCTGGTAGATGGCGGCCATGCTGGCCCAGAGGATGGCATAAGACTGGTGGCGGTCGCGCATGGTGGAGAGTGCCTCCGCCATGATTTTTCGCAACACGCCCTGGCGGCGGTGCGAGGGCAGCGTCCCGACTGCTGTCACTCCGCCCATGGCCACCGGTGCGCCGTTGAACCGCACCGTGAAGGGGAACGTCCCGAGGGTGGCCACCATCTTGCCGTCAACGAAACCGCAGGTTGTCCAGTCCGGCTGTGTGGACGCAAGTTCTTCGTCCATTCCCTCGGTTGAGGCGAAGACGTAGCTGACGATGCGGCCGTATTCGGCGAGTTCTTCAGGGCCGTTACAGGGTCGGATTTCCGTGACCATCTGGTGCCTCCACGCGCCGGAGTTCCGGTGAAGCGGACTATACCGCTCGTCAGGGTTGGAGCGGCACGAGCAGGGCATCGGCGCCCACGTAAAGCTGGTAGGCATGACAGGCCTGGACCTCAGTGAACCCCTGGGCCCACGATGGCACGCCGCCCGCCCCAAAGGTAGACCACGCGCCCGAGGTGGCGTCCCAGGCGTGAATCTCCGTGAACGTCGCGCCAAGGCTTGCGAAGGCATCGAGGGCCGGCGCTGCTGCGCCGATGTAGACAAGCGTGTTCCAGCCCGTCCGCAGTTGAACGGGCACCGGGGTGGAGAGCGCGAATCCACCACTCAGGGCGAGCGTGTGGTCCGCGAGGAACCAGTACGCCTCCCCGGGCTCGAGCGCGGTGAGGGTGCTGGCGAAGGGGGCGTCGGCGAGCCAGCGCGTGTAGACGCCACTGCCCGCTTCGAGATGGTAGATTGCGCGGACTTTCCCGGCGTCCGGGCCTTCCGCTGGGAACGAAATGCCGAGATTCACCGCGTCCGCGCTGAAGTAACCGACCAAGTTCCATCCGCGCTCGAGCATGCCGTTGCTGCACTGCAAGCTGCCCGCGCCCACTCGGCTTCCGGGCGCGAATTCGCTCGTGTTGCCCTGCGCGTCGGTGGCCAGCGCCGTCACCCACTCGCCCGGAGTTACGGCGGGCGAGTCGAACGAGAACGAACCATCGGCTCCGGCGGCCACGACCGCGCCAGGAATCGAAGCGGCTCCGTAGTCCGCGACCCCGCCGGGCGAGTGCGCTGCCAGGTAGAGTTGGATCTGGCAGCCAGCGCATGCGGTGCCGGTAATGCGCGCCTGCACCACCCGGGTGAAGCGGGGATGGTTGCGCAGACCGTTTGCGCCCACGTCCGGGTCGCCTTCATCGTTGGGGTTCGCGATTCCATCGTCATCCAGGTCGATGGACAGGCGTCCGATCTGGTTGAATGTGTTCGCCGTCATCCTCACCCCGGACGCCGACGCTGCAACCGGGGCACCCTGGACTGCAATCCCCGCCTGAGCGTTGGAGATGGTATTCGCAGACACGAACGCGGAGGTGACGTTCGCGAGTACGCGAATCGCCGTGCCGACGGGCGCACTGGAGCCGGTAGCGGAGACTCCAAAAACGTTGCCCGCCACCTTGATCCCGGTAACGCCCGGCCCTGCGCTGCCGCCGGCCAGCAGCCCTACCTGGGCGTTACCGATCCGGTTCTGGTAGCCAGCCCCCATCGAATCGTCTCCGACCACGGCGTTGGAAGCCGTGATCACAACAGCGGTCTGCACCGGCGCGGCCGCGACCCCATCGTCGGCGAAGCCCACCCGGTTTCCGACTACGCTGCTGGTCGCACCCTCCGAGCGAATCCCGGTTGCGCAGTTGCCAACGCTGTTCCCTTTCCCCGCCGCGCGGTCGCCGCCAATCATGGTGTCCAAGCCCGTGAGTTTCAGGCAGTGCCCCGTGAAGGAGGCGAGCGACAGACCCGAGACGCGCGCCCGCGCGCCCGTGAGGACCAGCCCGTCCGCACTCGCGCCTGCAGCGCCCAGGGTGCCCACGATGCGCACCCCGGCATCGCTGCCGTCGATTGCCAGGTCCGCGCGTGTACCGATGGGGAGCGGCGTGCCGCCGATCATGATGGTCGCCGGAGAGACGGGAGGAAAGAGCGTTGGGCTGAAGCGAATGACGACGTCGCTCGCAGCAGTGTCGAGGTTCGCCGCCTCGATCGCCCTGCGCAGGGTGCAGCGAGCGACGTCGGGGCAGGTGGGCGTGGCCACAGTGTCGGCGGTCGAGGTAACGACGATCGATAGGGGCGAAGCCGCGGCCAAGAGTGAGGCATCCCCCATACCCAGGAACACGACTACAAGTGAGAGCGCGACCGCCACCGCTACGAACCGCATGAGGCGCAACGTACGCCTTGGACGCGCCTCTCGGCAATTCGT
>JBDSEP010000212.1:0-6581 GCA_039919985.1 Tepidiformaceae bacterium
CCGGCGCCGAAATCTACACAATGGACGGCGAAAAGTTGGGCACGGTGAAGGCCGTGCGCGCAGAGTGCTTCCAGGTGGATGCCCCCATGCAGCGTGACTACTGGCTCCGCGCCGATTGCGTTGATGGCGGCAGCTACGGAAGCGACCGTGTTACCGTCTCCTTTAACAAGGACCACGTCGACGACTTCAAGCAGCAGATGGACGATAAGGAAGACTAACCTTCATTCATCCTGCCACTGCACACAGAAGGCCCGCGCAAGCGGGCCTTCTCTCATTGCTCGGCCGGGTTTCGCCGGCTCAGCCCACGGCCACTTCCGCGCGCTGCAAGCGCGGAGCCACCTTCTCCGCGAACAGGCGCATGTTCCGTGTCGCCTCGTCCGCTGGCATCCCTGCGTAGCTGAATACGCCGACGAACGTGTCGTTGCCGACCCGCCGCTGCACATCCTGGATCTTCTCGTAACACTGCTCCGGAGTACCCCAGATCTGCAGGTCCATGAAGAATTGCGTGGCGGCGTCTGCGCCCCCCTCCGCCTGCAGCCGCTGGGCGAAGCCCCCGTAGTACTCGTACCCTTTGGTGGTTTGCAGGTGTGCGCCCGCCATTTCGTAATGCCGTAAAACCGTCTGCCAGTAGCCGCCGATGTAGCGCTCGGCCATCTCCCGCGCCCGCGATTCATCCTCATCGCAGAAAACCCAGCCAGCGCAGACGGGCGGCGGCGGCTCAGCCCCATTCGTCCTGCGGAAGACATCCCTGTACACGGCGAGGTCCTCCGCTACCGCTGCCCACGGCTTCTGCGGGATGATCAGGATGCCGATGCCCAGTTCCGCCATGATCGGCAGCGATTCCGGCGAAACGGCCGCGGCGTAGCTTCGTCCCTTAAAGCTCTTGAACGGCGCCGGTCGAATGTCTCGCCTTGGCTGCCGGATGACTTCACCATCCATCTCACAATAGCCGTTCTCTAACCCCTCCAGGATCATCTTCGCGCCCTCCGTGAAGCGCGCCCGAGACTCATCCATCGGAACCCGGAAGCCCTCGAACTCCACCCGCCCAAGCCCTCGCCCCAGCCCGAGGATCATCCGCCCGCCCGAAAGGTTATCGAGCATCGAAATCTCTTCGGCGACGCGCATCGGGTCGTGCCAGGGCAGCACCACCACCATCGAGCCGAGCTTCACGCTAGTCGTCTTGCCCGCCATATACGAAAGGAACTGGAGGACGTCCGGGCACATTGTGTAATCCGTGAAGTGGTGCTCGACACCCCACACGGATTCAAAGCCGAGCCCTTCCGCCATGCAGGCCAGCGCCACTTCGTCCTGGTAGACGTCGAAGTCGCTCCGCTCATTCAAAGGGTTCTGAAAAATGCTGGCCATACCGACGTGCATGCCGTGTCGCCTCCGGGGGATTTGCCGCCATTGTGTCAGAAAGCTCGCAGCCGGGCCCACCCTGCGCTGAGCCACGGCGCTGCTATACTTCGCCGCCATCGGAGGGACGCATGGGCACAGCGGAAGCAGGTTCGGGGTTGGTGGCCGCGGCCCGCGATCTCGCCCCGACGATTCGCACCTACGCCGATGAGGCGGAGGCCGGCCGCAGGTTGCCGCAGCCGCTCGTTGAGGCGTTCATCGATGCCCGACTCTTCCTGATGAGCGTGCCGCGCGAGTACGGCGGCGAAGAGCTCGACTTCATCGAAAGTATGCGGGTCATGGAAGAACTCGCCATAGCCGACGGCTCGGCGGCCTGGAACGTCATGATCGGCTCGGGCAACGGCCGGGCGGCAGCCTCTCTGCCCGAGGAGACCGGAGCGGAGATCTTCGGCGACCCACGAGTGGTCTGCGCCGCCGCGCTGCCAATCGGCGGGGAGGGCGTCAAGGTCGACGGCGGTTACATTCTCACCGGCCGCTGGCCCTACTGCAGCGGCTGCCAGCAGAGCAGCTGGTTCATGCCCGGATTCCTCGTGAAGGACGGGGAACACGCCCGCCGCGGCCCGGATGGGCGAATCGCCACCCTCGTCGGCGCCCTCCCGAAATCCGATTGGCGCATCGAAGACAACTGGAACACCACCGGCATGCGCGGCACCGGCAGTCACGACATCGTCATCGAAGGTGCGTTCGTGCCGGAACGCCGGACCTACGGCCTCGTCAGCCTGCCGCGGATCGCGCGGCCCCTCTATCGCATGGCACCCTTCTCCACACTCGGGCCCGGCGTCGGGGCCGTCTGCCTCGGCATCGCGCGTCACGCACTCGATGTCTACGTGGAGCTCGCCCAGACGAAGCGGCATTCCGTCAACAACTCGCTCATGCGGGAAGGGGCCCTGGCCCAGGTGAGGGTCTCTGAGGCCGAGGTCGCACTGCAATCCGGCCGCGCCTTCTTCTACGAGGCCACAGGCAACATCTGGGCCGCAGCGAAGGAGGGCCGCCAGGTGAGTATCCGGGAGCGCGCGCTCTTGCGCATGGCCTGCGTCAACGCCGCCCAGGCGTCCGTTACGGCCGTTGACCTCGTGTTCGGCGGCGCGGGCAGCCAGGCGGCGCAGGTATCCCTCCCTATCGAGCGCTGCTGGCGGGACCTCCACACCGCGGCCACGCACGTCACGCTCAACGTCTCGAACTACGAATCCACCGGTCGGGTCCTCTTCGGCATGGAGCCGGGCATCGCCCTCATCTAGGCGGTCCGACGCATGAGCCTTAGCGAATCTCGCGAGTCGCCTTCATCCCGCGCCACATCCATTCGGCCGCTCCCAGCCTCGCTACTGCGTGGACCTGCGCGAGCTCCGCGCGAAGCTGGTCGCGCTCCTGCTGGAGGTCGCGAACGTGGTCACGCAGGGCCGCCACCAACAGGTCGACCTCGCGGTAACCGCGCACCGAGTCCTCGCGCAATCGCCGCGCATCGTCCACGAACTCAACCGTGGCGCGCTGCGGCGAGGTAAGCGCGAGGCTAGTCACGTCCGCCCGCCGACGCCTGCGGGAGCTGGCCCGGTGCGGTACGCAGGGCCTGGGGCGCGGGCGGTGCGCCAACCCGAAGGTGATCCCGCTCGTACCGCAGGTCCTCGAGATTCGCATGCAGTGCAGCCAGCACCTCTTCGAACGATTCGATCCTCGCCCGCCGTCCAGCGTCGTCCCGCTGCAGTTCGCGTAGTTTTCGGTTCAGCTTCGTCGCTTTCTCCCGTTGTCGCGCATGCTTAGCCTCGAGCCGCGCGTTCTCTTCGCCAAGTGTGACCAATGCTCGGACCAGCGTCGTCGGCGGGAGAGTCAGCGCCTGCTCCGGGTACGCTAAGAGCGCCGGGAGGTCGACGGCGAGCATCTCCTCGTGATCCAACGGCAGCGTTTCGAGCGTCTTCTTCAGCGCCTCCACTTCGCTCCGAACCTGGCGGATCAGCCGGTCGGCGCGAGAATCGGCACTCGTCACCTGACTGCGAAGCGGGAGAGACATCGCCGGCGGCGCGAGTGGCGCTGCCTCCTTCGCCTCTGGTTCCGGTGATCCCGCCCCCGGTTTGGCGCTCGGCGAGGGGGACAGCGCCAGGTAGTCTGGCTCGATTTCGGTCTCGGGCTTGGCTTCGACGGAATTCGGCTTTCGTCGGCGAAAGTACACGTTGATATCCTCTATCTCGCTCCGCTGGCGCCTAACAATACTGCCCTCGCCGCCGGGGAAGTAGGGCGTGCGACCAACGCTCCGAGGGCGGGTCATGAAAGCCCCGCCAGTTAACAGGAAGAATGCCACGACGGGCACGCCAACGAGCGCGATCTGCTCCATCCCAGGCCAACCCCCGAATACACGAATCGTATTTGGTTAGGTTTCGGCAGAACTCCGCACGTGCGGAGCCCGCTCAGAAGGTCGCGATCGGGTTGACTGGCGAGCCGGTTCCGCCGCGCACGTTCAGCGGGTTCACGGTGAGCATAAACTCCCAGCGTTGCTCTTCGGCGCACGCTTCGGCGAGTGGCTGCAGGAGCGCATTGTCCAGCAGCGGCAGTCCCATAAGCGCGATCGCCAGCAGGTGTACCGGCAATCCTAGGCCCTCGTACCCCGAGGGCGTCGCGTCCATCATGTCCCACACCAGGAGCGCCGCGTCATGCTCGCGCAGGACCGGGATGCAGTCCGCGTGCAGGCCGGGCGAAGGCGGCACTCCGGGGATGTTTGCGGGGTCCGAGGCGTAGAACGACTCCCGGCCGCTGTACACCACGACCGCGTCGCCCGAGCGAAGCGGCGTCCCCTGTTGCACGGCGGCCGCCTCTATCTCCCATCCACGCACCGGCTCTTCAACCGTCACATGCTCCGCTCCCCGAAACCTGGGAACGTCAATCAGAACGCCTCGGGTGGTGATGCCGCTACTCCACGCGTCCACCGCCCCGCTCCGCGCTCCGGCGCTCGTCACGTTGGTGGAAGGCTTGCCGTTCCACATCTTGCCCTCCCAAAAAATATGGCAGAGCGCGTCGATATGAGTGGTCGCGTAGCCGTGGAAAAACATGCCGAGGTAATCCGCGGAGAACTGCGGGCCAACCTGGAGGTAGTGTTGGGCTGGATTCCAGTTCCCCGGACCGCCCTGCGTGTTCAGCCTCCGCGCAAGAGAAACGGCCCGGCCGCTGCGCACGAGAGCTGCTGCCTCCCGCCGCTTCTCCGGAGTCACCAGGTTCACCGTCCCCGCGCTGTCGTCTTCGCCCCAGCGACCCCAGTTCTTGCAGCTCTCGAAATACGCGCGGACTTCATCGTCCGAAGGGAGGGGGTGGTCGCTGTCAGTCATCGGGGCGCCTCGTAAAGGGGAGTTGGGCGGAATCCTACGCCCGATCACTCGAAAGGAGGATTCTCGAACGGCCGTTCAACCGCGACCGTGCGCGAGTGCGCCAGGGCGTTCACCACCTTGCTTAGCGCGGTCGCCAGTGACTCCGCCTCGGCCTCCGTAATTGCCGCACCGAAGTGCTCCTGGATGCCGCGAAGGTGGATAGGCGCGGCCGCCTGCAGCCGCCGCAACCCGGTGGTCGTGAGTTGGACGTAGGTCCCCCGCTTATCGCCGGGGTCTGGCTGACGCTCGACCAGGCCCTCGCCGTTCATCCGATCGATCAGGCGCGTTAGGCCACTCTTACTGAGCAGCACCGCGGCGGCGAGTTCCGTCATCCGCAGTCGGCCATCCCGCGCCTGGGAAAGCTGCACCAGGACGTCGTACCAGTTGAGCCCCAGGTCGCGCTCCAACTGCAGCTCCACCTCCAGCCGCTCGGTGATAAGGGCGTGCGCCTGCAGGAACGTGTGCCAGGCGCGCATCGTCGTCGGGTTGGGAAGCGCTGCCACCCCGCGATGATAGCCGGAATGGTTGCGCATGCAACCTCTTGCGGAATGCAGTCGACCGCGCTACGATAGTTGCATACACAACGAGTTGAAGGGCACTCCGGCTCGGCGAAAGGTCTCCACCATGCCCCCTCTGCAACCCACGATCGACATCCGCCGCTCCAACGAGCGCTTCGCAACCGAAATCGACTGGCTCGAATCCCGCCATTCGTTCTCCTTCGGAGGGCACTACGACCCGGAGAACACCCACTTCGGGCTGCTACTGGTAAGCAACGACGACGTCATTGCCCCCAACACCGGCTTTTCCACCCATCCCCACCGCGATATGGAGATCGTCACCTGGGTACTCCGGGGCGAGCTCGAACATAAGGACTCTGAGGGCCACCGCGGCCTCATTCATCCCGGCCTCGCGCAGCGCATGAGCGCCGGCAGCGGCATCTTCCATTCGGAGATTAACGCCACGAAGGATGCGGACGTCCATCTCGTCCAGATGTGGGTGGTGCCGGATACGGCGCAGATCAAGCCAGGCTACGCGGAACTGGATATCAACAGCGAACTGGCGAAGGGCGGGCTCGTCCCCGTCGCTTCGGGTCAGGGCCACGACGCTGCCATCTCCATCCGTCAGGACGGCGCGGTTCTCTGGGCTGGCAGGCTCAAGGCGGGCGAACAGGTCCGCCTGCCGAATGCTCCCTTCGTCCACGTTTTCGCTGCCATCGGCGACGTCGACCTTGGAGTAGCCGGCAAGCTCGCTGCGGGCGACGCGGCGCGTCTGACCCTTGCAGAGGGCCTGACCATGACCGCCGGCGCCGAAGGAGCTGAAGTGCTCGTCTGGGAGATGACAAAGATGATCTCCCTCGGCTAACGCCAGTAGCGGAGAGGGAGGTGACGGAGCCTCGCCCTACTCTGCTCGCTCGCCCAACAGCTCCCGAATCTGCTCTGCGACCAGCGCCGGCGCCTCCATCGGGATAAAGTGCGAATGCTGCGGAAGCGAGACGTCTTCGGCGTTCTCAAAGTGAGAGGCGAGGTCCGGCGCTGTGGGCGAGCCGCTCATGTCCATCGGCGCCCCGTCCGGCCGCTCGCGGGCACGCAGGACTCGCACCGGCACCCGAACGCTCGCGATCTGTTCGTAGATCGCTTCACCGCCGCTCGCCGCGTAGGTCGCGGCCTCGATCTCTGGCGGGCAGGCGAGCACAAACCCGATCCCGTCCGGTGCCGGGAGCAGCCCGTACTGGCAGTAGTCACGCAGCACAGCCGGGTCCCACGCGTTGAATGGCGCCCGCCCGGCGAAACGTTCGTACATCTCCTCGACGGAACCCCA
>JBDSEP010000216.1:0-5192 GCA_039919985.1 Tepidiformaceae bacterium
TCGCCACCCGGGGCCGTTTGGTCGCCTACGTCTGCGGAGAAGAGTCCGCCCGCCAGGTGAAACTGCGCGCCTCGCGCCTCGGCATCTCCGGCGAAGGCATCTCCCTCATCCCTGAAACGAATCTCGATGCTGCCCTCGCCGCTGCCGAGGGCATGGGAGCAATCGCCGTCATTATCGATTCCATCCAGTCCGTCTTCGTCGAGGGCCTGGACACCCGTTCCGGCGGTCCCGCCCAGCTAGCCGAAGCCGGTGCCCGCCTCGTCGCCTGGGCCAAGGGCAACGAGATCGCCACAATCGTCACCGGGCATGTCACGAAGGGCGGCGAGATCGCTGGCCCACGGCTGCTCGAACACCTCGTGGATGCTGTCCTCTACTTCGAAAGCGCCGAGGGCGGAGAGTTGCGCCTCCTTCGCGCCGTCAAGAACCGCTTCGGCGCGACGGACGAAGTGGGCGTCTTCGAAATGACCGGCGTCGGGCTCAAGAGCGTCGAAAACCCCAGCGCCGCGCTGCTCGCCTCCCACGATGACTCCGCCTCAGGCTGTGCCGTCACGGCCGTGGTCGAAGGCTCGCGCCCCCTCGCCCTCGAGCTCCAGGCGCTCGCTGTCCCCTCGCAGCTCGCCTCTCCGCGCCGCATCGCATCAGGTGTGGAGCTCTCCCGCCTGCACCTCTTGCTTGCGGTTCTCGCCCGGCGCGGCGGATTCAACGCCGCCAACCTCGATGTTGTCGCCACCGTCTCCGCTGGCCTGCGCCTGCGCGACCCCGGCGCAGATCTTGCTGTCGTTCTCGCGCTCGCCTCCGCGATCCGCGATGAGCCACTGCTGCGCGGCACGGCCTTCCTCGGCGAAGTCGCGCTCTCGGGTGCGGTGCGCCCGGCCAACCAGGCCGCCCGGCGCCTCGGCGAGCTTCAGCGACTCGGCTTTTCGACGATTATCTGCCCGCCCACCACCGCCGAGCATCCCGGCGTCACGCTCGTCCCGGTGAGAACCCTCAGCGAGGCCCTCGCCGCCGCGGGCCTCTCGCCCGCCCGCCGCTCAAAGCCCGATCGCGGGTAACGCGCCGCCCGCTCACACCAACCTGGCAACGTTGCCCACGGGCTCCGAGACGCGCCCTTCCACTCCCAGCTCCGATTCGAGCAGAACGTCTGCGTCCTCGATGACCGTCGCCGCCTCTGGGCACTGGTTCCGCCAATCGCAGAACGTGCACGCCCCGCTCGGGGTAGCTTCGTACTCGGTCGTTGCCTGCATCGCATCGGCCAGCGCGGCGAGGTACTTGAGCGTCGCCACAGCGTCGTCGCGCTTCAGCGGCCGCACCCGCCTCTCGCCACTGCGCAGGTTCCAGCCAATGGTCGTGACCTCCGCCTCCCGCGGAAGCTGTCGCGCCTTGCGTAAGACTATGTGCGCGATATCCAGCTGCAGGTCGATCGCCTCGCCGAAATCCCACCGCCCCGTCTTCCAATCGATGATCTGGTACTCCGTCGGAGAGATGCGGTCCGCCCGGTCGATGATCGTCGTCACGGTGATGCCCCGCGCGGGCCAGGGCGTGTAGCTCGAAAGCTCGGCCCAGCGGTTCTCGCTGCGGATCGAGTCGTGCGCAGCGACTCCCGCCTCCAGCAAGCGGAACGCAGTGTCGTAATGCTCCGAAGGGGCAGCGATCATCTCGTGAATCGGCATTCGGGTATACGCGTCCAGCTCGTGGCGGGCCGCGTCCACATCGCCGCTCTCGGAAAGCACGCGCATCGCCCGGTGCACGCCAGAGCCAATTAGCGAGGCTGGAGAATCGACCTGCGCCGGCCACTCCTGCCCGCTCACATACTTAAACCAGTACTGCTTCCGGCACTGTTGGTAGCAACTGATTTTGCTGTAGGAGACCTTGAAGAAGTCGTTCTGAGCCATTCTCCGCATCATAGCGATGGCACACGACAGGATCTGACGCTAAGACGCGGCTCCGCTCGGTGCTGGAGCCGGTTCTGCCTGCGGGCGGATCTACGTCGCCTGTTGCAACACTCGCAGCGGGAACGTCGCTATTACTTCGTACGTCACATTCGTGGCCGTGATTCGGCTACGCATCAACGAAACTTGCGATGTCCGCCAGCTCGTGAGCGGCACATCCATCTTGCCCACGTCCACTTCGATCTGGGCTCGCTGCCGCGTCGGAATCTCGTCCCGCACTCGACCCAATGTCAGGTGAGGCCGGAATGGCCGCCGCTCTGGCTCGAATCCCACCACCGCGAGCGCCGCATTCACCGCTCGCACCAGTGCCTCCAGGCGAAGCACGTCTCCCGCAATCCCCACCCACATGATGCGCAGGCCTTCCCGCCCGCCAAACGTCCCGATATTCGAAAACTCAAGCTCGAATGGAGAGTGCCCAACCACCGCTTCCTGAATGGCCAGCTTGATCCCGGGCAGCTTCTTCACCGGTACTTCGCCCAGGAACTTCAGTGTGACATGCACACCTTCCGGACGAATCCAACGTACCGCTGAGCCGCTTCGCGATTTAAGCGTATCGATAACTCCGCCGATGGATTCCTTCACATCGTCGGGAACTTCGCAGGCCACAAAAAGCCTGACTTGATCGGGGGCACTTTCAGTCATGTGTCGAGTTTTTCCGAGAACAGAGATTCGGCGTTGCCGCCGCACACTGCTTGCGCGACGTCGCCGGGAAGAAGCGCAGTCACGCGTTGAAGCTGTCGCCGGGGCGAAAGCAGCGGGTAATCTGAGCCGAAGAGCACACGCCCCGGACCGGCAAGGTCAACGAGTCGCGCAACACTGCTGTCATCATACAGTAACCCAAACGCCGCCGTATCGAACCACACGTTCCTTAGCGCCGCCTTCACCTCTGGCATGTGTAAGAAAAACGAAAGAGCCGCCCCCATGTGTGCCGCGATCATTCGCAAGGCTGGAAAATCTACTGCTACCCGCCAAAGATCCTCGGCGCTGATTCCCCCGCGCTTCCCCGGATAGCCGTGGCCTATCTCCTCGCTCACGTGCCAGAGCAGCACCGCACGATGCTCGCTTGCCATGCCGTAGAACCGCCGAGCCTCCCTGCCCAGCGGGTCCCACCCCTGGCTCCCCGGCCGCAGCTCGCCAAAGCCGCACGCCCCACGCTCCAGCGCTCGCAGCGCCAACGATTCCCAGCCCCAAAGCGCGGGGTTGAGATTCGGAAGGGCGATGATCCACGAGTCCTCCCTCGTCGCCCACAGCAGATACTCGCTCTGCTCTTCGAGCTCACGTTCGGCCGCGAACGCGAAGCCTGCGGCCACTGCCCGGCTCAGCTCGCTCTCTGCCATCGCCTTCGCCAGCGCGGGCAGGTCGGCCACCTTCGCTGTCGGTTCGGCGTAGATCTCCGCGAAGGTCGCGTCGCGCGAGGCGATCTCCTCCCGCGCCGCTATCTGCGCGGGTGCGAAAAGGTGGGTGTGGGCGTCGATCAGCGTCACGAAGACGAGCGTAACAGGGAACGCGCACCCTCTGGCCGGGCTTCCTAGAAGAAAGGGAAATCCGGGCTAATTCCCAGCTCCACTCGTCCCGCTGCCTCGTACGTCATCTGACCCACCATCACATGGGCGGCTGCCATGTGAATATCTCGGAAGTGCCGTTCGAGCGGGCTCGAAGGGAACAGCGCCGCCGTCCCCACTGCCGCGTGCACCAGGTCTACGGCCTGCACGCTAGCCCGAGACGAGTGGCTGGTCGCCAGCCGCAC
Organism: Tepidiformaceae bacterium; assembly: GCA_039919985.1. Lineage (GTDB taxonomy): Bacteria > Chloroflexota > Dehalococcoidia > Tepidiformales > Tepidiformaceae > PNKC01. Next base: position 3,697 of record JBDSEP010000216.1, read on the forward strand.
GCGCGCCCTGAGCCGCCCGTCATCTTCACCCGCCAGCACCGACTCCCAGAGCGCGGTGGCTGTCTGGTAGAGGTACGCCCGCGCCGATTCCAGCGCAACCGTCGCCTCGGCAATCACCGATTGCATCCGCAGCCCCTGGTTCAGCGGCTGGTCCCCCCATCCGCGCTTGCTGTTGACGATTCGCACCGCCTCCTTGAGCGCCGACCTCGCCACGCCCATCGATCGACTGCCGTGATTGATGAAGAGAAGCGGCAGCGCAGAGAAGAGCGCCCACGAGTTACGAGGCTCGTCCACGATCATCTGGAACCCGCGCTCCTCCGGAACGAACGAGCTCTCCACGCTGAAGTCGTTGCTCGCCGTGCCGCGCAGACCTGTCGTGTGCCAGGTGTCGTGGATCGTCACCTCCGTGTTTGGCACGAACACCATTCGCGTCACACTCTCACCGTTCGCATCCAGGCGCGGCGAGTCACCGTCGTACACCACGCACTCCGCGGCGAACCAGTCGGCGTGGCTGCTGCCGCTCGCGAACGGCCACCGCCCGGACACGCTGTAACCGCCGCCCGGGCCACCCTTAGCGACCGCCCGACCGATCGGTCGCGCGGTCCCTGCTGTGATACCCCCCGAGCCCCAGAGTTCGCGCGCGAATCCCTGGTCCGCCAGCCCGGAGAATGCCGCGTTCTGGTTGCCGATCATCACGCACCAGCCCGCCGATCCGTCGGCGCTTGAGACCTCCTCGACCACCTTTGCCGCCGTCACTGGGTCCGTCTCCAGCCCGCCAAGATCGGCGGGCACGAGCATTCGAAAGAAACCTGCCGCCCGCATCTCGTTGATCAGCTCTAGCGGCACTCGTCGCTCACGCTCGATCTCGTCGGCGCGCGCTGCGATCGCCGGTGCCATACGTCGCGCAGCTTCGATGAGGCTGCCCGTCTCTTCTCGAATGGCCGTTGGTGTGGTCATCTTCATCCCTCGACTGTGGTCTTACCCGCGTCTTGCGGCGGCAGTGTACCGCAGTGAATCACGTCCGACCGTGGAGCAGATGACGAAAATGTGACACGCGACGCAGCAGTGGGTTAACAGTGGGCTGTGAGATCCCGCCGGAAGGGAGGAAAGTCACTACTGGTAAGCATCGCGGCGACGTCTCACGCTGAGGACAACGGCACGGCCCGTGTCGAGACGCAAGATGACCCGCCAGCACAGTCTGCATGGACACGTACTCGCCGCGTTAGTAGGCCGACCAACGCCCGTCGCCAACCTCCACGTCCTCGTCCTTGAACAGCTCATCGTCCCATGGCGCGCTCGCCGGCGGCTGGTGCCCGGACTGAAGGCAGGCTTCTCGCGTGGTCATGCGGCTCAGTATAGCCGCGTCCCACGAAATCACCGGCAGCCTCCCTACACCAGCGTCCCGAACAGGTCGTACTCCGCAGCCTCGTCAATGTGCACGAGCAGGCGCTCGCCGGGCGCGGCGCTGCCCGCGGCGAACACGAGTCCGTCAACCT